>NZ_JAMPPR010000015.1:0-119745 GCF_028481645.1 Providencia sp. PROV141
CTGAAAAATATTTTGACTAAAAATTACTCAATAGATTCGCTCTGTAATTCCAGTAAATACTCATCAGTAAACCGCCACTCAATTTTGCCGGTATCAGGGCTTTTCAAAGTAATATCCTGAGTAGAAAAAGGAGTAAGCGTTATTTCTCTTTCATCATTTTTAATGTTATTTCCAGCGACTTTTAAATAATCGAATGTTAAATAAAATGGCGTAGGATTCTCTATTCTCAAAATATTACCTTTGCGAGTAAGTTTGACTTTCTTCGCTAATTGGCTTGTTTTCAATTCTTCTATTTCTTTAGGGCGATACAATAATTTAAAGTGGAAATTAGGGACAATATTCAAATGAACGCTATTTTCTTTTTTATTTTTATCTTCGCTAGGAATTGCTCTTATACCAATCCAAAATAAACTTTCTCGATCTTTAGGAAGGTCGATACCATTTATTTGATGACCAATCCGACGAATATTCCAAGAGTTCTGCGTATTTGCTTCCATTTTTTTTAATGGAGGCAAAATAATAAATGGTACTTGTTCATTTGTATTGTCAATTTTAGGGAGTAAAGTTTTCTCATCAGCATTAGCAACCCATGCCTCCATTAAGTAACTTTCCGTATTTCCATTAATCATATCGATACTAATACCACCAGTATCACTTTCGTTATAAACATAACGCTTTAATACAAAATCAAATCCAGTTGGATTGTTTGCTACTGCAATAAATGGAAACATGAAAATAAAAAACCAAAATATTCGAAAGCTATTTTTTATCATTTTTGTATACCTTTTAATGCAATAGGTTCAACTTTTGTTTCCCCACCATAATCATTAATAATGTCCCATTCTATTTGAGAGACTTTATGATTTGCAGGTAATTCAACGGAAGAAAATGGTGCGACCATCGGCGCTCTGTCACTCTCGAAAGATACTTTATCCATTTTGATGTTTACTAAAGTAAAATAATAAGGTGATGGATTTTTGATAATAATGCTATTCCCTGATTGAGTCGCTGTTAACGTTCGAATGTAGTCATTAACATGCCCTTTAATTCCATTTGGGCGATAAAACATTTTTATCACGATTTTGGTTGATAAGTTAAATTTTGTATTTACTTTATCACTCTCATCGTTATTTCTTTGTTTCGATTCAGGAATAAAATTGACCATCAAATAAAATAAAGATTCCTGATCATTAGGGAGGGAAGCTAGTGATTTAGGAATAATTTTTAGTGCGGTATTTGAGTTTTCTTTAAGTTTTACTATCGGGGGTATCACCGTAAAATTTTCGCTTGGTGCATTTTCATTTTCTAACGTTGAGAAAATTAAACTTTGCACTAAGTATTTTTTCATACCACTGTTATGTGCTGTAATGCTTTGGCTTTTATCATTTTGAGTAAATATTACTCGAGAATGGTCGAGTGATACCGCTGCAAATGCACTTTGAGATACAAAAATTGTACCTATAATGGCTTGAATTATTTTTTTCATGTCATTTTCCGCGTAAATTATTAATCTGCGTAATAACCAATGGTTAAGGTTGCTGAAAAATCACCTTCACTTGGGTCACAATCTGTTTTGGCACAACGTAATTTAGCGCTAATCATTTTTGTTTCACTACTGCTTTTTATGTTATCCCAAATAATTGAGGCAGCATCTGGTTTAGCTAATGCGGTTTGGTTGGCACTAATAACACGATTTCCATCTAATAATTGAATGCCAATAACTCCGTTAGGGTCGTTATTAAAGAAATTATTACTGCCCGTTAAAGTGTTTCCAGATGCTAGATAAACCACGGCTGTTGTTTGGTCCGTGCTGGTGCAATTTCTTAAACCAATAGAAAAATTTTTCGAGATAGTATCATTCTTAATTTCATTGACGGTCGTTACGCCTGATGCATTACCTAATATAATTTCATTAGGAACATCAATTTCACAGGTTTTTGCTAAAAATAAAACGGAAAATTCGTATTGAATTTTATAGTCATCTGCTGCCATTGCAGGGTAATACATGAGCATTATTAAAAATGTCAGTAATACCTGTTTTATTTTTTCCATTAAATTTAATCCTGATAATATTCAAACATAATAGCGATAGTTGCATTACCTGGTTTAACATTATTTTAGCGTTACACTCGGATAACTCTGTAATTAATAACTGAGTCTTTAGCTATTGAAGGAAAGAAGGAAATTTCCTTATTACTCACTACCTGCTAATTCTGGTTGTTTTTATCTCAGTATTCAAGTGAAAAACTCGCTTTAGTTGTATCTTCTATTTCAAAAAGAACATCACAATTTAATTGTGCAGATACCACCGATTTTAACTTGATTTTAAATAGTATGTGCCTATTTTGAGATAACTTGGCTGGGGAAAATCGCCAGCCGAGTTCGAAATGACTTTATTCTATAGCCCCATAATATTCATTATACCCACCGAGGTCGTTGATGATAGCCCACTTTACTGGCCCAGTTTTGTTTTTGCTTGTAACGGTCATTTCAGCGAAGGGAGAAATGACATTATTTTGTTTATTCAGTTTGACGGATTTATTATTAACCACTAACCCAGCCAGATTGATATAGTAAGGTGAGTTATTGGCTAACTTAACCCCATTAGAGGTTTGAGTGATTTTAATATTTTTAAACGCATCTTCTTGGGGCATTGACAGGCCTGCTGGGCGATAAAAAATCTTAATCACGCTTTCTAATCCTACTTTTACACCATCCGCTTTACTGGATTCAGGGACATTTCGTGAATGGAAGTAATACATACTTTCGCGGTCTTTGGGAAATTTATGCGAAATTGCTTTTATTTTGATTACGTTACGTTGTTTGGGTTCTAATTTAAAAATTGAAGGTGTAATAACAAATAAACCATCGGACGGTGTTTTGCTATCTAGCTGTTGTGTAATAAAACTTGCCACTAAATACGATTTGTTATCTTCATTACGTGCGGTAATAGAGGCTGAATTAGTCGCTTCTTCAATAACGATACGAGTTTGACTTAAACCGACACCCGCTTGAGCAATAAATGAAAATGTTAATAAGATAAAAAGTAGAGATTTTAATTTTTGCATTTTCTTTTCTCTTATATATTTATATTGCGGGCAGTAAATTGTTACTGCCCGCTTTAGCAGCTAAACTCAGTGTAGACTATTATTAGTTAAGTTATTAATCGTAAGCGACGCTAAAAGTTACTGGAACATTTAAGTTTTGAGCGACTGCATCAGTCGTTGTTGCATAAAGACCTGCAACCATTGGGATGATGTAGTCATTTTGACCTGTAACTTTCAGGTCTGCAATTTCAGTTGCAGTGTTAGGGGTGATAGCCGTTTTTGCTTTACCAGCCGCTAACTTAACACCGATTTGTGATGCTTGAGCATCAGCAAACATATCTGAGTGACCAGTTAATGTTTCACCTGTTGCTAAGATAGAAACAGAAGTTGCACTTGCAGCTTCGTTATTGCTACCCGCATCACCGTTATAAACTTTAGTACAGTTATTTAAAACTAAGTTAAAGTTTGCTTCTGATAATGCTTTAGTCGTATCAATTTTTTCGTTTGAGTGAGTTCCTAAGCTGATTAAGTCTTTAGAAGCACTGATATCACAAGTTGCAGCAACTAAACGAGCATTAAAGTTAACTGTCGCATCTTGAGCAGCAAAAGCTTGAGAAGAAAGAGTTGCAACAGTGAATGCGCCAATCAGAGCAAGTTTATTGAATTTCATAATCATCATTCCTAAGTATATAAGAAAAGCTTAATTTAATTTTTAAATTAATAGATATTTAAAGTTTCATATTTCAGATTAAGTTTTTATTCTATTAATACAGATTAAAAAATCCAAACATCATTATTTAAATGCCTATTAATAAATGAGTTATTAATACTGGCTATTAAATAAATAATTTCTGTGTAAAAACTTAATTTTAAAATGTCTTGGTATTTATTAGGTGAATACTGTTCACCTGAGTGCGTGAATAATATTAATAATACTCACATAAGTTGTCAAACAGGTGGAAAATACATTTTTATGTTTTTTGAATAGATTTCAAAGTATTATTTTTTATTTATTTCAATGTGTTATGTTTTTTTTGAATGATTCAGGTGATATGGGGTGTGATTTTTTAGTTTTATATATCGACTTATGTGTCAATGATGAGTTTATTAAGTTTTAAATACCGAAGTTAATATTTTCACATAATTTGTCGCTGAAATTAACACTTTTTTGGCATGAGGATGGAAAATGTTACGAACAACTACGGTGTGTGATAAAAATGCGAATTGATTAGAGTTTGTTAACACTTAAATTAATTTTGATCATGTTTTGCTGTACAGATGAAAAGATTCGAGAAATAGCTATGGTATGTCGCTTCATCATTTCTTGGTTATTGGCTTATTTTTAATTTTAATCTTGAGATTATTCTTATACAAGACTTTATTTATCTTTATTCCTAGTTTCATAGGAAGCGATATGCACTATATTTATTAAGTGGGCAGTAAACAGAGTAGAATTGATAAGTTTGGTTTTTTTATCTCCTAACAAGTGTAAAAGTAGAATAAGGAAAGTGATGATGATTCGTTATGTCGCTGGCTTAATGTCATTAGGATTAATGTCTTTTTTATCAACAGCACAAAATCTTGAGCAACAATTTAGTTTATGGGTGGAAAATGAAAAAGATAAAATCGAGTGTTTTGAACCGCAATCATCATTTAAGTATTGCTTAGGTGAACGACCAAATAGCGGTTTGGCTGTTTTTGACCAGAAAGGGCAAGAAGTTTACCAGCTTTATTATTTTGATAACTGGCCAGATGAAGCACAGGACGGGGTATATCGAATTCGTAAAGAAAATAAAATTGGTTTTGCAGATGCGATATCAGGGGAAGTCGTGATTGATGCAATTTATGATTGCGCATATCCCTTTGAAGCAGGGAAAGCGAAAGTCGGTATCGGATGTGAAACACAAACTGATGGTGAGCACAGTTGGTGGGTTGGCGGTAATTGGGCAACAATTACACGCTAATAGTATATAGATATCATAAAGCTTCAAATAACTCAGTTTTAGGTTTTTACGTTATTAGTGAAATTTATTCACAATAAACGTCATTTTAACTATGTATACTTCATTTTTTAACTTATTGAAAACAAATTGAAATTGTAATGCAGATCACGTTTTTAAGCTTATTTGACCTCCCTAAAAACCATTCAAAGTAAAAAACAAACCGCTTAATTCCATATGGCACCACTTAGCATAACTTTAGTCATTTGCTGAATGTAATTTCATACCATATACACCATGGCAGAGCTCAATTTTTTGATTCAATACAGTTCAACCACTGCCAATTAAAAACCCATCAACGATAAATGATAGCAACGAAAACACAGCGATATCGTTTTTTATGATGGCTAATACAAAATCAATGGCATGTTCGTTTTACCTCAGAAGGGTGTTCTATGAACAAAAATGGTATTTTAAAGCACATTCCGTGGATGATCCTTGGGATAATCGGTGCGGTCTGTCTGGGGGTAGTTGCACTCAGGCGTGGTGAGCACATCAGTGCTCTTTGGATTGTCGTCGCTTCTGTGGCGGTGTATCTCATAGCATATCGTTATTACAGCTTATATATCGCTAAAAAAGTGATGAAGCTGGACGAAACACGTGCGACTCCAGCCGTCATCAATAATGACGGGTTAAACTATGTTCCGACAAATAAAAACGTTCTATTTGGTCACCACTTTGCAGCGATTGCAGGGGCGGGGCCATTAGTCGGACCCGTTCTTGCTGCTCAAGTCGGCTATTTACCCGGCACCTTATGGTTGCTTGCAGGGGTTGTGTTAGCCGGTGCAGTGCAAGATTTCATGGTGTTATTTATTTCATCACGTCGTAATGGTGCATCATTAGGGGAAATCGTTAAAGAAGAGCTAGGCCCAATTCCGGGAACGCTGGCGCTCTTTGGGTGCTTCCTAATCATGATCATTATCCTTGCTGTATTAGCATTGATTGTGGTGAAAGCCTTGGCAGAAAGCCCATGGGGTGTCTTTACTGTTGTGTCAACGGTACCAATCGCCTTATTTATGGGGATATATATGCGATATATCCGGCCAGGGCGTGTTGGTGAGGTTTCAGTCATTGGTATCGTCTTGTTAGTTGCCTCTATCTGGTTTGGTGGCGTGATTGCTCACGACCCATACTGGGGCCCAGCACTGACATTCAAAGACACGACGATTACTTATGCGTTAGTGGGTTATGCGTTTGTCTCTGCATTATTACCTGTATGGCTAATTTTAGCGCCTCGTGACTATTTAGCGACATTCTTGAAAATTGGGGTTATCGTTGGTTTAGCGATTGGTATCGTTATTCTAAACCCTGAATTAAAAATGCCAGCAGTGACGCAATTTGTTGATGGTTCAGGTCCTGTTTGGAAAGGTACTCTATTCCCATTCTTATTTATTACCATCGCTTGTGGTGCGGTATCCGGTTTCCATGCGCTCATTTCTTCAGGGACAACTCCGAAGTTATTAGCAAATGAAAAAGATGCGCGTTACATCGGTTATGGTGCGATGTTAATGGAGTCATTTGTTGCGATTATGGCTTTGGTCGCGGCTTCTATTATCGAACCCGGCCTGTATTTTGCAATGAATACGCCGCCAGCCGCATTAGGTATTACCATGCCTAACCTGCATGAGCTGGGTGGTCCAGATGGTGCGGCTATCATGGCTCAGCTGAAAGATGTGTCTGTTCATGCAGCTGCTACAGTGAGTTCATGGGGTTTTGTGATTTCACCTGAACAAATCATGCAAACAGCGAAAGATATTGGTGAGCCGTCGGTATTAAACCGTGCAGGTGGTGCGCCAACATTAGCGGTGGGTATTGCGTTTGTTTTCCACGAAATCATGCCTGCGGCAAATATGGGCTTCTGGTATCACTTTGGTATTCTGTTTGAGGCTCTGTTTATCTTAACTGCATTGGATGCAGGGACTCGTTCAGGCCGCTTTATGTTGCAAGATTTATTGGGTAACTTTGTTCCATTCTTGAAGAAAACAGATTCACTGGTTGCTGGTATTATAGGTACAGCAGGTTGTGTTGGGCTGTGGGGTTACTTATTGTATCAAGGCGTTGTTGACCCACTGGGCGGTGTTAAGAGCCTATGGCCTCTGTTCGGTATCTCGAACCAAATGTTAGCAGCAGTTGCTTTAGTCTTAAGTACAGTAGTGCTGATTAAGATGAAACGCAGTAAATACATTATGGTGACTGTATTACCTGCAGTATGGCTATTAATCTGTACAACTTGGGCATTGGGACTGAAATTATTCAGTGATAACCCACAACTGGAAGGATTCCTATACTTAGCGAAATCTTATAAAGATAAGATTGCGGCAGGTGGTGCAGAGTTAACTGCACAAGAAATTACTAATATGAATCACATTATTATTAATAACTACACCAACGCTGGGCTGAGTATTCTATTCTTAGTAGTTGTCTACGGTATCATTTTCTATGGTATTCGTGTTGGGATGAAAGCGCACAAAAACCCAGAGCGTACAGACAAAGAAACACCTTATGTTCCTGTACCTAAAGAGGGCGTGAAAGTTTCATCTTCACATTAAGTCACCCTTCAGCGGAATTGAACATCGGAAGGTGTTCGGTAAATGAAAGGTCGCCCTACATTGTGAGTTCATGATGTAGGGCATTTGTATTGGAGAGGCTGATGTTTGGAAATCTCGGCAAAACAGGAAAATACCTCGGGCAAGCAGCACGAATGTTAATTGGTATTCCTGATTATGATACCTATGTGCAGCATATGAGTGATAATCACCCAGATAAACCTGTGATGACATATAAAGAGTTTTTTCGCGAAAGACAAGATGCACGGTATGGTGGTAGCGGTAAAGGCGGATTTCGCTGCTGTTAATCAATGAAGTGTGAGGGCAATAATGAAACCTATTAGCGTAACAATTTTAACCGGTTTTCTCGGGGCTGGTAAGACGACTCTCCTTAGCCATATTCTTCATGCTGAGCACGGTCATAAAATTGCAGTGATTGAAAATGAGTTTGGTGAAGTCCCCATTGATAACGCAATAATTGGTGATCGTGCGACACAAATTACCACATTAAGTAATGGCTGTATTTGTTGTAGTCGTTCGAATGAATTAGAAAATGCCTTATTAGACCTATTAGATGGCCTTGATAATGGAAAATTAGACTTTGAGCGTCTCGTCATTGAATGCACTGGAATGGCAGACCCAGGCCCGATCACTCAAACTTTTTTTTCCCATGAAGTCCTATACGAACGTTATGTGTTAGATGGCATTATTACATTAGTGGATGCTGTTCACGCTGATAAACAATTGAATGATTTTGCCATTGCTCAAGCGCAAATTGGCTATGCAGACCGTATTTTATTGACCAAAACAGATATTGAGCCGAATAACGAAGCTTTAATTGAACGTTTACAACGTATTAATGCGAGAGCACCGATTTACCCCGTTATTCACGGTGATATCGACCTGAGTTTATTATTGGATATCGAAGGATTTTTATTGGATTCACAGTTGAATGTCAAACAACCGACATTCCGTTTCGTGCCTAAACAACAAAATGAAGTCGGCTCAATTGTCCTTGAATTTAATTACCCTGTTGAGCTGATGGCAGTTTCTCAAGTAATGGAAGACCTATTACTTGGTTTTGCAGATAACTTACTGCGCTATAAAGGAATTCTTTCCATTATGAATGAACCAAAACGCTTATTATTCCAAGGTGTTCAACGCCTCTATAGTGCGGATTGGGATAGAGACTGGGAAGTTGATGAACAACGCCGCAGTGTATTAGTGTTTATTGGTATTGACCTACCAGAAGATATAATTCGTGAAAAATTCGCAGCCCTAGAAGTTAATTCAAAATAGAACAATTCAAAAAAAGAAATTCAAAGTCATTAGCGGCGTAGCAAGGCGATAAAATAGCCAATCCCTAGGAGCATACACAAGTATGTGACTAGGGTTGGCGAATGTAGCCAACAACGCTACGGTGTTAAGGGCGTGCTTTAGCGGCCACAATTTCAATAATCTGCACGTCAGTATGCTTCATTGAACCTGCAGCTAAAGAACATAAATTGGCAATAGACTGGTCGACATCATCAGACACAATACCATCCGACCCTCTAACACAGCTATTATCTAATGCCATTAGCACGGCTTTATAAGCGGCACTCGCACTGGTTGACACTTTCATTGCACAACTGTTTGATGCACCATCACAAATCATACCGCTAACATCACCAATCATACTGGAAATTGCCATAGCAACGACTTCATAGCGGGATTCTAATAACCAAGCAATGCCTGCGGCAGCTCCCATCGCCGCTGTTGTTGCAGCGCACAATGCCGATAATGCAGGAAGCTGGTTATGAATATAAATCGCCATTAGGTGCGACAACATTAAGGCACGAGCCAATTGCTCTTCAGACGATTGCAAATAATCAGCCGTGACAACTACTGGCATGGTTGCCGCGATACCTTGGTTACCCGACCCTGAATTACTCATGGCTGGTAATACGGCACCACCCATGCGCGCATCTGAGGCGGCGGAAGTGCGGATCATAATTTCTGACATTAAGTCTTTTGAAAGCAAGCCACGGTCTCGCTGGGTTTGCAATGTTTTACCGATATGTAAGCCATAAACGTTGCGTAAACCTTCTTGAGATAAAGCTTCGTTTAAGTGCGCGGCTTCAAGAATAAAACGAATATCTTCTAAAGGTGCTTCGGTAGCAAATTGATAAACAGACTTCGCGGTGATAGGTGGCAGAGGGACGTCAGCAGCACAGTCAACTGGTGATTCATGGTGGGGTTGAGCTGTTGTGGCATCAAATACGGTATGATTGTTATGAACAATTTTAACAATATTGGTATGCGACCCTGCAATGATGACGGTTGCGGATTCAGTTTGTGTGTATACCGTGGCTTCAGAGTAGATAACATCATCACAAGGGTGCTTGATATCTACAGTAATAGCTCCTTGCGCTAACATGGTTTTACTCAAAGCAATGGCATCCGCAGATGCTGATTTTAAAACTTCTAAACCGGCATCGGCATCGCCACCAATCGCGCCAAGTGCAGCTGCGATGGGTAGACCAACCATACCTGTTCCGGGGACGGTTACGCCCATGCCATTTTTCATGAGGTTAGGGGAGACAAAAGCACAGACGCGGATCACTTTTCCATCAAGAAATGAAGCGGCTTTAGCGGCAGCATATGCCAATGAAATTGGCTCAGTACAACCTAAAGCAGGTTTTACTTCTTGTTTTACTGCTTTGATAAAATATTGCCAAAGTAGTGGTTGTGATTGAGCATGCATAGCAAGTCCCCTTAATAAAATCTTTTTCGATTTTATTATTTTAAACAACAGTCTGGAGAAAAACTTCACTAAGTTAGGGGATTTAAAGAGAGTGAAGAGAAATATTATCTCTAATTTGAATTATAAAAATGAAAAATTTCTAATTTTGAGCCTGGTCACAAAAGTCCTGCCTATAAAATTCGGCAGGACTGAGTGATAACGGAACCAGTTAGCTTTCTACATCAAGACGTTTACTTTGCCATTTACGTGAACGCCAGCGCCATGCATTCGTTAAGCCGCGTAACCATTCATCAGCAAAGAAACCTAGCCAAATACCTAAGAGGCCCATCTCCATTTTTATACCTAAGAAGTAGCCTAATGGGATAGCGACGCCCCACATAAAAATAATGGCGGTACATAGAGGAAAGCGTGCGTCACCAGAGGCACGCAAGGCATTCACCATCACGATATTAATTGTTCTGCCGGGCTCTAAGAATACCGAAAGTAAGAACAATGGTAGCAATAATTCAACAATACCGTGGTCATCCGTAATATTATTTAGGATAGGATCACGGAATAACCAAAAGGCAATAACGACACCAATTGTTACGTAAAAACCCATTTTGAGGCTTTTTACTCCGCGCCTAAAGGCATCTTCAAAGCGTTTTGCTCCAACAAGATGGCCAACCATAATTTCATTACCAATACTGATAGAGATACCGAACAGCATGATAAACAATGACAATTGGAAATAGAGTGTTTGTGCCGCAAGAGATGTTTCTCCCATGAGACCGATAAACGCAGATGCAGTCATAAAATGGAGGATCCAAACGAGGTTTTCCCCAGCGGAGGGTAAGCCAATATGTAAAATTTTACCCAACATTTTTCGCGACCAGTGTATTAGCATCATTGGGACAAATTTAATCCTCAACCCATAAAACAGTAGGCAGAAGAGTAAAATAACGGCAACAATACGCCCAACGACAGTTGACCAAGCAACGCCCTCAAGGCCATATTGTGGTAACCCAAAGAAACCATAGAGAACAATGATGTTACCAAACACTGTAATCACATTAGCGATTAATGTGACCCACATTGCAGGCTGTGCTTTACCATAAACTCGCAAGCATGCGGCTAAAATAATTGAAATCGCTTCAGGAATTAAACAAATCCCTAAAATACGTAAATAAGTATAACCATCAGCCATTAAATGTGATGGCATATTCATGATAGTTAGAATGCTATAGCCAAAAAATAATGCGACTAGCGCGCTAGAAAAACCAAGAATAAAGTTAAACGCAATTGAAATATGAATCGCTTGGCTGGCTTTTTCTCTGCGGCCTGCTCCTAAGTATTGGGCAATAACAACGCTACATCCCACACTTATAAAGTTAAAAATAGTAATAAACAGGTCAAACACCTGGTTTCCCACCCCCATAGCAGCAAGGTAGGCAGTAGAAACGTGGCTAACCATATAGGTATTAATTAATAATGTGGCCAAATGAAGAAAAATATCGATAAAAATTGGCCAGCTGAGCGAAAAGAGTGACCGCTCAGTCACATCAGATTGATGCATTGAGAACCTTTATATATTCATGAATGTTAGGGAAAGCTTGTTGAGTGGCTAATTCTACATGGATTTCAACAATGAAAATAGGGTTAAAATGCGTCTGATTTAATCAGGCTAATGTTTTGTTTACTTTTAATTATTCTGTTAGATTTAATTTCGCTATATCCCCTAAATAATTCGAGTTGCAGGTAGGAGACAAGGGAAGATAGACGGGGAACATAGATAAACTATGTGACTCGGCTAGTGGAGCGTAGTCACTTATACCTCAACGAAAAGCGCTGCAGCTTGAAGGATTACAGGTATAAATAATTTAATAAGCAACATCAGAACTGTATAGGAGTAAAAATGACAAAAATTAAAGCAGCAATAGTGGGCTACGGCAATATTGGTCGCTATGCACTAGAAGCTGTTCAGGCCGCTGATGATTTTGAGCTTGTTGGAATAGTTCGTCGCAATACACAAGATATTCCCGCTGAGCTTTCTGGATGTAAAGTGGTTGATGATATTGAAAAACTTGGGGAAGTTGATGTTGCACTCTTGTGTTCACCAACCCGTGCAATTGGCCCATTGGCCGCTAAGATTTTAAGTCTTGGTATTAATACGGTTGATAGTTTTGACGTCCACTCAGATATTGTGGCGCTAAAACACAGCTTAGATGACGTTGCGAAACAGCACAATAGCGTGGCGGTTGTGTCTGCGGGCTGGGATCCAGGTTCAGACTCCATTATGCGGACCTTAATGTTAGCCATGGCGCCTAAAGGTGTGACTTATACAAACTTTGGTCCAGGGATGAGCATGGGCCATAGTGTGGCTGCTAAAGCAATTGATGGCGTAAAAGATGCACTTTCTGTCACAATTCCATTAGGAACTGGGGTTCATCGTCGTATGGTTTATGTTGAATTAGACAGTGGCGCGAAGTTTGATGCGGTGACTCAAGCAATTAAAGCAGATAGCTACTTTTCTTCTGATGAAACACATATTCGTCAAGTTGATAGCATTGATGCATTAAAAGATGTTGGGCACGGCGTGCACATGACCCATAAAGGAGTTTCAGGGGCAACGCATAATCAATTATTTGAATACTCAATGCGTATTAATAACCCTGCACTCACTTCTCAATTTATGGTTTCTGCCGCACGTGCGACCATGAAACAAGCTGCAGGCGCATATACCGTGATTGAAATTCCACCCGTGAATTTCTTGCAAGGTGATTTAGATACGCTGATCGCCAAACTGGTTTAAGTTCAATTTAATCTATCTGTGGCATGGCATGTGTATGCTCATGCCATCTTGTCGATATTTTTTACACTTTATCTTATCCTGAATCCGTCATTCGGACTTTAGCCACTGTTTATTTTTTTGTGTTATCAAGTAGCTTATTAGTAAAGTGATATTGATGACATGGAGTGAGGCAATGGTAAAGCCACCAAGGAATGGGAAAGATAAAAACCAAGGTTTTTTCCCAAAGCAATCTTCAGTAAAAAGCGTGAAGGAAAACCCGCATTCTTTCAGTATTATTCGTGCTTTTTCTAAAATAATAAATTACGGCTTCTCATTATTTTATGTTGGTTTCATTTTATCGGTATGGTTTTTCCCTGAATACTATACGGTAGAAATTATTTATAACCTGACACTGATCCTGATTTTTGAATTTATTTTAGTTCACTCTGGCGTTTTTATGGCAGTATTTCGTGATTGGCGCGTATTAACGTTATTTGCTGTTTTCTATGGTCTTTTTGCATTAGCCATTAATATGTCAGTCTTAGGTGATTCCCCATTAATTTTATATTTGTATAGTGCCACTGTTGCAAATCGAATGCTTTTTGGTTTAACCAGTCGAACAGAACAAGAACGAGCTGAAAATATGGGTTATTCAGCGTTAATGGCACTCAATTTTATGTTCTGTATTTTCTCGGTGTTAATTTTATCTTTCCTCGTACCTTATGGCGGATTAACGCCTGAATATTTAAGGTCAATTGATTATTATTCGAGTATTTCTAGTGGTGGCGAATTTCCGGATAAACCCCATGTGGCTTTTGCCTTTGGTGTACTCTACTTTGGTATGCCTGTATTTATGGCTTGCTTAACGCATTTTTTATGTAAAGGACATTCTATTTACCAGGAAAAAAGGAAATAATTTTCGTGGCTAGAAAAATAAAAAAAAGGAAAATATCTCGTAAAAATACCTCTGCTTTAGGGACGAATAGAAAACAATATTTTCTTGAATCAGAAGAACCACAAGGAATAATGGCGACGTTACCAACATTAGTTGAGCACGGGCTCACTGTTTTTTATATTGTGTTTTTATTGTCACTCTGGTTTGCACCTCAATGGTCTGGAGTGGCTGTTATTTACAACATGGTACTGATTTTATTATTTGAATTTATTTTGATTCATATGAGCACGATGATGGCCGTTTTGGCGAAAGGTTTTTTCTTTATTGTGATTGCTGCGATGTTAGGTGGTGTTGCGTATATTTTTCATACCACACAAATTAACTCTTCTGCGATCCTTTATATTTATGCCGCAACATTAATTAATCGAATTATTATTGGACGGAAGCAAGCTAATGACATGAATAGCCACTTTAGTGCATTTGATAAAGGTATTGCTAAATTACGTCATTATGTTGCGTGTTTTATTATTATCATGCTACTTGGCCATTATTTACCACAAGGTGGGTTAACGGAACCGTATTTGGTAGAAAATAACTATTATGTCATGCTCAAGATGACTGGGGCGACAGAAAACCCATTAATGGTTATCCAATTTGGGGTCTTATATTATTCTACATCATTACTTTGGGTGTTATGGCGCTATTTAAACCCCGCTAAAAAATAAAAAAACGCCTACCAAAGTAGGCGCCTGGCGTTGGCAAAATATAAAGTAAAAAACTAACGTGTAATTGATTTAAATTTTTGTGTGGTGGCGGTTAATGCCACTTCTGTTGGCAAACGTTCCATTGAGCTGGCACCGTAGAAACCATGACAGTCAGGGCAGTTGGCTAAAATGTATTCAGCATCTTCTGGAGTGGCTATTGGGCCACCGTGGCACAGAACAATCACATCTTCGCGTACTGCTTTTGCCGCTTTTGCCCATTCATTGATTAATGGCACACAATCTTTGAGCGTCAATGCCGTTTCTGCGCCAATATTCCCACCAGTCGTTAGCCCCATGTGCGGCACAATAATGTCAGCACCAGCTTGAGTCATCGCAATGGCATCTTCAGCACTAAAAACGTAAGGCGTTGTAAGTAAATCTTTTTCGTGGGCTAGGCGGATCATTTCAACTTCTAACCCATAGCCCATTCCGGTTTCTTCTAAGTTAGCGCGGAAATTGCCATCAATTAAGCCGACGGTAGGAAAATTTTGCACCCCTGCAAAACCTGTTGCTTTGATATCATCAAGGAACTTATCGAATTGGCAGAATGGGTCTGTTCCATTCACACCCGCAAGAACTGGCGTCTGTTTTACTACAGGTAAAACTTCTTTTGCCATATCCATAACGATTTCATTCGCATTACCATAAGCTAATAAACCAGCAAGGGAGCCTCTACCCGCCATGCGGTAACGGCCTGAGTTATAGATAACAATTAAATCAATACCGCCCGCTTCTTCGCATTTAGCCGATAGCCCTGTTCCTGCGCCACCACCGATGATTGGTTCTCCCCGAGCAATCATGTCTCTAAATTTTTTTAATAAATCTGTGCGGTTATGTTTCATAATTAACCTCTATTATTTGTTCAAAATTTCCTGGTGAAGCTGAATAACCTGATCACAAAACTCTGAGGAGTTAATATGATAAGGACTCAAAATAAGCTGTCTTTTCTCTGTTATGATTAAATTTGCGGTTAAAGCATCAATGAAGGCTTGGTCCGCGATAGGATCCCAAAATGGAGCACCTTCAACATCTAAAGCTGAGAAACCTGCTGTTGGAATGATAAAGCGCACTTCACCATCACAACGATTTAATTTTTTGGCAATCCAACGACCCATTTGCTGATTTTCTTCTTTGGTCGTTCTCATTAAAGTGACTTGAGCATTGTGATGATAAAATAAGCGATCTTGATAGTGTTCAGGTACAGTGGAAGGGCGACCAAAATTCACCATATCCAAGGCTCCACAAGATATCACGCAAGGGGTTTGAGTACGCTCAATGGCACCAAAGCGGTCTTCATCACACGCTAGTACGCCACCAAATAAGTGATCACACACTTCAGTGGTTGTAATGTCTAAAACAGAATGCAATAACTGGCTATCAATCAGTTTTTCCATGGCTTTACCGCCACTGCCTGTTGCATGGAAGACTAGACAGTCATATTGCGCCTCTAACTGTGTTGTAAGTTGTTGGACGCATGGGGTCGTTACCCCGAACATAGTTAGGGCAATTGCAGGCTTTAAGTCGTGCTGTTGTTCTTCGCTATCAAACCAAACCGCTCCCGCAATTTGGTTGGCTGCATTTTTTAATACTTTGCGGGAAATGATATTTAAGCCAGATACGTCTGTTACGGAGTACATCATCGAAATATCACTCGCACCGATATAACCGGAAATATCCCCTGATGCCATCGTGGAAACCATTAATTTTGGAATACCTACTGGCAACACTTGCATGGCGGGTGTAATGAGTGCGGTTCCGCCTGAACCCCCTAAACCAAGGATAGCGGCAACATCTGTTTGTGCGGCAAGGTAAAGGCTAAAAGCGTGTGCCATGGCTTCAATGGCTTTACCGCGGTCACCACAGAAAACGGCTTCAGCGCCAAGTGGATGAAAACTTGCAACGGCATGCGCGCTGATATCTGCGTTTTTATCTAATTGCGTTGGTTGTGTTGTCAGGTCAACGGTACGTACCGCCAATCCGGCGTTTTTGATTAATTCACTGACATAAAATAGTTCAGCACTTTTCGTGTCAAGCGTTGTTACAATATAAATAAAACCCGGATATTTTTTCATAGAAAAACCCTTTCAGAGTAAAACTAGCGTTGAATTTTTCATCACAATGAGACTATGGTATCATTTTGTTTGGTTGTAAAATGAGATTGCAGTCTCATTTTTTATTTTGTGGTGAAGGGAATTGATGACTAGGCGTTATATCCTATTGATAAAATGTAATAAATATTTGCTAAGAGTCTTGAATTATTTTGAATAGATGTGGAAACTTATAATATTTAAATGTGATTATTCTGTCTTTTGTTATTACTTTTAAAATCATCTTCATGGATAAATTTTTACAAATTATCAATCAAGTATGTTTACCTATTCGCACTTATATGTTTTCATGAGAGTTAACTCGATTTATAGTAAGTGACAGTATTTTAAGGATAAATTAATGTCTAAAACTAATTCATACTCAGAATACAAAGGGACACGAAAACGGACCTATGTATTATTGGTTACGACGGCTTTAGATTTATTTGAAAAAGGGGCAATGCCTTCTGTTTCTGAATTAGCGCTTGAAGCGGGAGTTTCTCGTGCGACAGCTTATCGTTATTTTCCGACGCAGGCTGATTTAATTACTGCAACGGTTAATGAGAGTTTAGGGCCAATTTTAACCTGGCGCCCGCAAAGTGAACAAACCGAAGATCGTATTGACGAATTATTAACCTATGCCTTTCCGCGTATGTTTGAACATGAAGGTGTTTTACGAGCCGCACTGCAAGCATCATTACAGCAGTGGGCACAGGGTCGAGCTGATCCACAAAGTGTTAATGATAAGCGTCTAGAACGTGGCAATCGTAAAGAAATTCTTGCGATGGTGACATCGCCAATGAAATCAGAATATCCGCAAGAAATTATAGATAGAGTGATTCGAGCATTTTCTGTTATTTATGGCTCTGAAATATTTTTAGTACTAAAAGATATTTGGAAAATGGATGATGCTCAAGTCACTGCGTTAGCTCAATGGATGTCCAAAGCAATAATGAATCAAGCTCGTGCTGATAATATAAAGCGAAGAAAATAGTTGTATTACTACGCCATGTTAATTTTTGTTAAGAGAGATTTTTCTGACCAAGCTAAAATAATAAGATCAAAATCTAATAAATAGATAAATTCTGGTGGATACTACTAGGGTGATAAATAAATAAAAACTAAAGCCATATGACTTAAATAATGTGATATAAATTAGGACTATAAAAAGACTTAATGGTTAATACCATATGATGAAATTATTAAAAATGTTAGGTGGGATTTCCATCTGTGCCTTAATTGGTGGCGGGCTGACTTACCTCGGAGTTCCCCTTGCATTGATGTTTGGCCCAATCATTGCCATTATCATTTTTCATCGTTTTGGTATTTCGTTTGTCATCCCTAAACATACTATTACCTTTGTTCAAGTCACGCTCGGGACCTCTGTGGGCTTGATGTTTAATCAAGTGTCTCTTAATGAAGCAGACAATTTATTTCTTTTACTATTGATGCTAGTTGTCTGTTTGGCTGTACAATTTTCATTTAGCTTTTTTTGGTTTTACCGCAAAGTTGGTTGGACAAAACAAGAAGCGATGCTTGGCTCTGTTCCCGGTGCTATGGCAGCTATTTTGGCATTAACTGACCATACTCATACACCACCTCAGAAAATTGTTATTTCCCATACAATTCGCTTAATTATTCTTATTTTATTAGCAGGAATTGTTGTGGGGAGCGACGGGGATCCTCAACCGATAATAGAATTTCCAGAATTGACATTAGTTGCAACGGGATGGCTAGTGCTCATTATTGCAGTTGGGGTAATTTCAGGGGCAATATTACAGCGTTTAAAAGTCCCCGCACCTTTTATGTTAACGTCATTAGCGGCGGCAACCCTTATTCAAGGTTGGGCGGATATCCCATTAAATTTCCCGTTGATGTTGACTGAACTCAGTATGGTATTGATTGGGATGAACATTGGTAACCATTTCATTGTGTTTCCACTTTCATCGTTGATTAAAAATATATACTCTTCGGCCCAAGTTGTGGTGGTTAATATCGTGCTGACTTTTCTTATCACGGTATTTGCCTCTTGGATTACAGGCTATGATATTTCGGTACTATTGTTAGCGTGGGCTCCAGGGAGTATGGAAGCGATGACATTCGCAGCAATCACCATGAATTTAGACGCGGGCTTTGTGATGTCAAACCATATTATCAGGATGGTAATTATTCAAAGTATTCCATCGATAGCGTTGTTTTGGCAAGAAAGAAGACAAAAAAGAAATAGCCATTTAGAATAAAGAAAGAAAACATGCAGGCGATATTTGGCATGTTTTCTTGATAGGTTTTTTCATCAGCTTATTTGACGTAAGCAAAGAGGCCTAGCGAATCGCGAGCAAGAGACTGGCATTTAAACTCGGTGGTGAGTGGTATCCCTTTTAGGTCACTATAACTTTCTTTGTTAAGAGCGGTCATTTTTTCCGCATTATAGTTACTAAGATCCCATTTGTTACTTTTCGCAAAGTAAACAATAGCACGTTCAATTTCTCTATCTGGGATTTGTGAATACCCGCAATCATATTTTAGATAAATAAAAACAGCCGTGAGATCAGCAAGATCTTCAGCTTCGTTGGTAGAAAGAGCTCTGGCAGAATTGGTTATCCCTAACAGAGTCATTAAGCATGACATCAATATAAATTTGCGCATTCGTTATTCTATCTGTTTTCTATGTCAAGTTACGTTAGCATAAGAATAGAATTGTTAGTCAACTATATTTTTCTTAAATCCATGTAATAAACCCACATTTACAGAGTGGTTTTATTGACCTTCCTGTAAGGGGAGGCTTTATCATACCTTCATTAAACCATGTTTTGCTTCGAAAGTGTAATTTGCCATAAATTACACCATTAATGATTATTGATTTGATAAATAAAAGGAAGGTTATCAATGCTACGTCGCGATTTTCTTAAATTAAGTGCTATCACGTATGCTGCAAGTGCGCTGCCTATTTGGAGCCGCATCGCGGTCGCAGCGGGAAATTACCCTACATTAGCGATCCCCCCCTTATTGGAGCCCGATGCACAAGGTAACATTCAGTTGGTTATCCAGCAGGGTGTTTCACAATTTGTTCCTGGAAAGCAAACGACGACATGGGGTTATAACGGCAATTTATTAGGCCCTGCAATTAGTTTGAAAAATGGACAGAATGTTAATATCAATATTGTTAACCAACTGGCAGAAGACACGACAGTTCATTGGCATGGTTTAGAAATTTCAGGTGAACAAGATGGCGGCCCCCAAGCAATAATCCAACCTAACGCAAGCCGAAAAGTGAATTTTACGGTAAACCAAAGTGAAGCGACATGTTGGTTCCATCCTCATACTCATGGAAAAACCGGCTATCAAGTGGCAATGGGATTAGCAGGCCTTGTATTAATTAAAGATGATGACAGCATAAAGCATGGCTTACCAAATGATTGGGGTGTTAATGATATTCCAGTCATTTTGCAAGATAAACGCCTAAAAGATGATGGGCAAATTGATTATCAACTTGATGTGATGAGTGCCGCAGTGGGTTGGTTTGGCAATATCATGCTAACGAATGGTGCTGTTTATCCTAAACATGTTGCCCCGAAAGGTTGGATACGATTAAGGTTATTAAATGGCTGTAATGCTAGAAGCTTAAATATTTCCACCAGTGATGGACGTAAAATGTATGTCGTTGCGAGTGATGGTGGTTTATTGGCTGAGCCGATTGCGCTAACCGAATTACCTATCTTGATGGGAGAGCGTTTTGAGGTATTAATTGACGCCTCCGATGGCCGCGCATTTGATTTGGTAACGCTACCTGTCGGGCAAATGGGAATGACGATTGCACCATTTGACCAGCCTTTGCCAGTACTGCGTATCGAAACAACGTTGACAAAAGGGAAAGGTGACTTACCATCAACACTTGCAGCCATACCCGCGATTCCTTCTCTTGCTGGCTTAAATCGCCGTCGTTTCCATTTAATGATGGATATGCGCTTAGATATGCAAGGCATGATGATGTTACGTGAAAAATATGGCGATCAGGCGATGGGGAATATGGGCGGTCATGGTGCAATGATGGGGAATATGAACCACGGCAACATGAATGCAGGTAATATGGATCATGGAAATATGAATCATGGAAATATGAATGGCAAAATGGGAAGTGGCGGCCATTGTGGCACAGGTTCTGATGGCTTGGATATTCATAATGCGAATACTATAAATGGGCAAGTTTTCTCAATGACGCATCCTGCATTCAACGCTCCTATGAATCAACAAGAAATTTGGGTCGTTTCAGGGCGTGGTGATATGATGTTGCATCCATTCCACGTTCATGGCACGCGTTTTCGTATCCTAAAAGAAAACGGCCAAGCCGTAGAGCCTCATCGTCAAGGTTGGAAAGATATTGTCAAAGTAGAAGGGCAGGTGAGTGAAATTTTAGTTGAATTTAAACACCCTGCAACACAACAGCACCCTTATATGGCTCATTGCCATCTCTTAGAGCATGAAGATACGGGGATGATGTTAGGCTTCACTGTGAGTTAACAGCCACATTTACTTTCAGAGAAAATGCAGTGTGAAATTTTAGCACTGCATTTTCCTTTATTAGTATATGCGTGCTGCCTATGTTAAAATTACGCGCTTTCCATTCCCATAGATGCGTAATAGAAGATGAAACATACCCTTGAAGTGATGATCTCTGAAGAAGAGATTGCTCAACGAATCAGTGAATTAGCCGATAAAATTAGTGCTCATTATCAAAAGCTTGATGGTGAATTAGTCCTTGTTGGCTTACTAAAAGGTTCATTTATTTTTATGGCCGACTTATGCCGTAAGATTGATGTTCCCCATGAAGTCGATTTTATGACAGTTTCAAGTTACGGTAATGCGATGACATCAAGCCGTGATGTTAAAATTGTCAAAGACTTGGATGAAGATATTCGCGATAAACACGTCTTAATTGTTGAAGATATTATTGATTCAGGTAATACCTTAAATAAAGTACGTGAGATTTTCGAATTACGCGGCCCTAAATCTGTCGCTATTTGTACATTGCTGGATAAACCTTCACGTCGAGAAGTACAGGTTCCTGTTGAGTGGATTGGTTATTCTATCGAAGACAAATTTGTGGTGGGTTACGGTATTGACTATGCTCAACAATATCGCCATTTGCCTTATATTGGCCATGTAACGTTACTTGAAGATTAATATTTTCAGGTGAACTCGATGAAAAAGGACAGCAAAGCTGTCCTTTTTGTTTTATCACATTCCAACAATGTGTTAATGGGTATTAATGATCACATTACTACCCGTGATTTGCCCGTAGTTGTTTGATAGGCTAGGCGTTGTCACTGTAGTTATGTTTCTTGAGTTAATTTTTCCATTATAGTTATTAATAGAACGTGCTGCTTTAGCTGTTAAATCAAGGTCTGCATTCATTAAACCACTATAATTGGAAATTGTATCTGCGGTTGCTTTCAGATTTCCTGCACTTTTAATTTGAGCATAGTTATTAATGATTTCATTACCCATTGTAATATCAATATCAGCCTCCCCAGACGCAGGGAAAATAGCATTGGTTTGAATAATGCCAGAAGTATTATTCAATTGGGTACCTTTCATTTTGATACTACCATTTTCCGCAATAATTCCACCATTTTGCCTCACTAAGCCAAGGTAAGGTGCGTTTTTACTAAAGTTAGTTGCATTTATGTTACTAATATAATTGGCATTCATGACAATGTTATTGTCAGCTTTAATCAATCCATTAGCATTATTTAAATATTCAGAGATAAAGTTAAGGTTAAATCCTTTAATATAACCTGCGTTGTTAATTAAATTATCAACACGGAATGTTGATTTACCATTCCCAGAGGCAATAACCCCAGCATTGGTTAATTTAGGACTTGTGATATTTAATAGTTTTGCACTACTAATCGTTGACCTGTAATCATTCTGAATCTCTTTATTTGCAGTGATATCCATGCGACCAGTTTCAGTTTTAATGGCAGAAGCATTATTAATAACTGAATCAGCATCAATATTGACTCGGCGGTTAGCACTGATCGTACTATTATCTCTGTTACTTAAAGAGCTTCCGGTAAAATTAAAATCTCGGCCAGCGGTAACTTTTGCACTCATAAAGGAAGCTAATGCGGCAGTTAAATTAATATCATTTGCAGCGATAAATCTATCATCTCCCCATTTGCTATAGTAACCACTTTGGGTAATAAGATTTCGTTCAACATTGATATTAATATCTCCAGTTTCAGCTTTAACTAAACCTCCACTAGCGTAGTAATCATTAAAGATATTCATATTCACATTTTTATTAGCGCTGATAAGTGCGCCATGCTGGCTGACGAATTGACCATTAGATGTCAAATTAATATCACCGGCACTAGAAATAATAGAGGCATTAATACCATTAGAAAATTGATAACCACCATTAGAAGCTATATAAATATCGCCAACAGATTGGATCACTGTGGCATTATTGACATTGTAGGCATTTATGTTTAAGCCAGAATTTCCTGCATTAATTAAGCCTTTATTGACTAGAGAACCACCAGAACCGACTAAGTTAATGTTTATTTTGTCAGCATTTAATTTACCAGTAGCCGCGATTGTTAACCCATTGGTTGAACTATTCGTGTTAGTCAGTGGCGATAATTCATTACCATTTGTATCAAACAGACTATTACCTGTAGCGATATTTAACTCTTTTGCTTTAACATCACCATTAATGAGTACTGAGCGAGCAATAAAATCCATGGCATCAGTCGATGTCATGGTTTTATTTATTGTCACTTGACCTTTATTAACGTTATAACCAATTAAATTACCGGCAACGACTAATGGTGTACCAGTAACGAATGCTCCACGTTCTGCATTAATAAAGCCACAGCTGTTACAAGTAATACCGGATGCATTAGCCACAATGACTTGAGCGGCACTACCAGCAACTTCCATCATTCCATTAATGGTACTGACGTTATTACCAACGACTTCATTTAGAATAACGCGAGCTTCACTTCCTGCGGTGATATTATTATTACCAGAAATATTGCCACCTAACTGTGTTGAAGTCATTGTACTACTATTATTAAAGATGGTTCCTTTATCTCTTACATTGAAGCTTTGATAAGTATTATGGGAAATCCCTTTATCAGTCGGTTTTTTGATATGAATAATATTTAGGCCATCTGGTCTATAGATAATTCCTGTCCCATCAAGGCTATAAGTATCATTTATATCATTAGTTGAAATGGAAGGGGCATAAAGTTCAGTGATACCTATTGATGACAATTTGCCATAAGTATTATTAATGTTATTTGTCGATTTAATGATTAATTTACTACCAGAGTTGATTTTTCCAGAGTAGTTATTGAGTGATTTAGTGTTGATAGCAATATTACTGTCGCTTGCTAGTTCACCATAAGTATTATTAAAATCACCCGTTAAATTAAACTCCATTCCACCAGGTGATGCAGCTCTTTCTTGAGCAGTACTTTTAAATAACCCATAATTATTAAATACGTTAGCACCAGTAACGGTAATTCCACCATCTAAAACTTCAATGCCACCAATTTTATTTGTTAACTCGAATTTATTGGCAACTCGGCTAAAGTTACTTGAATAGTAATTGTTTAATTGAGTAATATTTAATATCATATCGTTATATGAACGAATATATCCTGCATTATTACTTAATGATTTAGCATCAATATCCAGTTTTTTAGCATCAATGAAACCTTGATCATTGTTAATAGTATTAGATGTGATGCTTAGCTGATCACCCGCAATAAATCCGTTTCTATTATCAAGGTCGTTAACTTTGATATTTGATTCGTAAGTAGGAACTGGAACGGTATTCGGTACATTAGTTGGGGAAATAATTTTTCCCGCGTTCACAAGCTTTGCCGAAGTAATGTTTAAACCACGGCCACTGCTGATAACGGAATACGCATCATTGGTGATATAGTTTTTGGCATTTAAATCTGATTTTGCATTAGTTGTAATTATTGAGGATGACTTATTTACAATTGTATTAGCATCAACTTTTACTCTCCGCTTAGCCGTTATACTCGAGCTAGTATTTTGAAGGGAATCGATTAATTCTAAATTAATATCTCTGCCAGCTTCAATTTTTGATCTTTCATTTGTCATGTTTTTAGCTATGACATTAATATCCCTAGCTGCAAAAATTCCATTTCCAGTATTAGATGTATTATTTCCATGGTAAATTGAATTTCTTACATCAAGATTTACATCTGCAGTATCAGATTTAATTAACCCGTTACTGTTTTGAATACTCATGGATTTAATATCGACATTATTTTTAGCTTGAATAACCCCATTATTATTTGAAACAGTGTTATTGGTGCGTAAATTAATATCGCCAGCGGTTGAAACGAGTTTTCCTTTATCGTTATCGAAAACGACATAACCTGAACTAGTTTCATTTGTGACGATATTTAGGTTATTTTTGGCACTGACCAATGCTTTGTTATGAAAAGTATTTACATTTAGGTCAATATCACCAGTTGATTCTATTTTATTACTGTCATTAGCAAGGTACCATGCAGACTTTATGCCTAATCCACTATTTCCTGCTGATATAACCCCTTTATTCCTAACACCGACGCCACTTTCAGTAGAAACTAAAGTAATCTTATCTGCATACATGCCACCTAATGCCGAAACATCAATACCGACAGAAGGGCGGGTACCCACAGGTGTGACAGTAGAAACGACATTACCATTTGCGTCGACAAAGTTATTCCCAGTGACAACGTTGATTTCTTGTGCTTTTAATTGACCATTGATCATTGCTGAACGAGCAATAAGTTCTGTGGGGGAATCAGAGTTTAAATCTTTATTAATGATAATTTGTCCCTTAGCTACGTTATAACCAAGTAATTCCCCATTACCCACAATTGGTTTTCCCGTTGTGAGCGTTGTGCTTTCGGTATTAATAAAGCCACAGCTATTACAGGTAATCCCAGACGGGTTAGCAACAATCACTTGTGCTTTTTTACCCGCAACTTCGACCATACCATTTAAGGTTGTTGCGTTATTCGAGTTAACCTCATTAATAATAACGGAGGCTTCGCCACCTGATAAATTAAGGTTTCCATTAATCATCCCACCTAATTGAGTGTTAATATTGTCTTTACTATTATTTAGGATAACGCCCTTATTATCGACATCAAATTTATTGTATATATTGTGAGAAACACCTTTATCACTGGCTTTATTAATATGGACAATAGTTGGACCATTACTGTTGGTCATAACTCCTGCACCATTAGTATTAATTATTTCGGCATGAGCAATAGAAGTGACACCTAAAATTGCAGAAACACATAAAACGATTGGCTTTAGTTTTAACGTAGAGGTATAGGACCCAATTTTGATAGGTTGACTCATAGAAATATCCCTAAATATGATTTGAGATTAATATTTATAAACTAATAATATTCCATTATAGCTAGTGAATTATGAGCCAAAATAAAAATAAGTATATTTAAAAATACTTATTTGAAAGTAATTTTTCTACCTTAATATTAAATATTATTAATGATGTTATTATAGATGAATATGTGACGGAGATATATAATTCTTTTGTAATCAAAGGGTAAGATTTACTCTGTATTAGAATAATTATGTGATAATACCTAGTGTTATATATTTAATTGCTTACTCATATTTGTTGTTAATGATAAATTTGCTTTAATTGAATTTTATTTTTATTTTCTTTTTTTTAGTCGATTGAAAGGAAAGTTTTTTATATTCTAATTACGCTGATTTAGGATTTAATAAGAAAGAAGCTCTTAGTTATAAGAGCTTCCAATTTATATTTTAAATTACTTTTTTTGAGTTAAAGTAGAAATGGCTTCACGGTAACACAATTCAAGTTTTTCTCGACTATCGGCAGTAATATGTAAGTCTTGTAACCGACCATTATTAATCCCATATACCCAACCGTGGATCATCACTTTTTGGCCACGTTTCCATGCAGATTGCATGATAGTTGAATGCCCTAAGTTATAAACTTGCTCAACGACATTTAATTCACATAAACGGTTCAGACGCTCACAAGGCTTTAATTCACCCAACATAGAGCTATGTCTGTACCAAATATCTCTTATGTGTAAGAGCCAGTTATTAATTAAGCCAAGTTCGGTGTTATCAACCGCTGCTTCAATACCACCACAGCCATAGTGGCCACAAATAATGATGTGCTCAACTTGCAAGACATCAACGGCATATTGAATGACAGATAAACAGTTTAGGTCAGTATGAATAACTAAGTTGGCAACATTAC
This sequence comes from Providencia sp. PROV141, assembly GCF_028481645.1. NCBI lineage: Bacteria > Pseudomonadati > Pseudomonadota > Gammaproteobacteria > Enterobacterales > Morganellaceae > Providencia > Providencia sp. PROV141. Next base: position 27,159 of record NZ_JAMPPR010000015.1, read on the forward strand.
GGTGGACAAAAAGGTCGCCAGGTGCCGCGTTAATGAGTTTTTCTGCAGGTACTCGGCTGTCAGAGCAGCCTATCCATAAGAATCTCGGCTTTTGCGCTTTTGATAATTCTTTGAAGAATTCGGGGTCTTGTTCATTGACTGATGCTGACCATGCTTCATTGTTAGCAAACAGCTCTTCGATTTTTCTCATCATGACTTATAGCCTAGTTGTGTTACTTTGCGATAAAATCTTATACAACATTTATTGATTAATTAATAATTAGTTATACTAATTTTAATGCCCTTATGATGAACCTGTCTTTTCGACAAGACAACCTTAAATTTATAACATATTGAATTATATTGTATAAACTAATTATCTCTTTTCTGCATAACATAGAGCAGAAAAAAGTGGCATCATGGTGATATATTGCCTTCAAACTGTCCTAAGAATAAAGGTTTTTTTTACATATGACATATGCACTTGAGTTATCGCAGTTAACCAAAACCTATCCAGGTGGTGTGAAAGCCCTGAAAGGGATTGATCTGAGCGTTGAAGACGGTGACTTTTACGCATTGTTGGGACCAAATGGCGCGGGTAAATCAACAACGATAGGGATTATTAGCTCGCTGGTAAACAAAACGAGCGGGTCTGTAAAAGTATTTGGTTATGATTTAGAAAAGCAAGTTGTGCAAGCAAAGCAGCAACTTGGCCTAGTGCCTCAAGAGTTCAATTTCAATCCATTTGAAACGGTATTACAAATTGTCCTTAACCAAGCCGGTTATTATGGGGTTACGCGCTCTGTTGCGGTACAACGAGCAGAACAGTACCTAACCCAGCTTGATTTATGGGAAAAGCGTGATGAGCGAGCGCGTAATTTGTCCGGTGGTATGAAACGCCGTTTAATGATAGCCCGTGCGCTGATGCACCAACCAAAACTATTAATTTTGGATGAACCCACAGCGGGTGTTGATATTGAGCTGCGTCGCTCAATGTGGACATTTTTAAAGAATCTTAACGCTCAGGGAACGACAATTATTTTAACAACTCACTATTTGGAAGAGGCTGAAATGTTGTGCCGTAATATTGGTATTATTCAACATGGTGAATTAGTTGAAAATACCAGCATGAAGCAATTATTGAGCCAATTAGAATCAGAAACCTTTATTTTTGATTTAATGCCAAAAAGTCCGATCCCTCAATTATTAGGGTATGAATCTCGTTTGATAGATACTTCAACACTTGAGGTTGATGTTAAAAGAGAGCAAGGTCTAAATAGTGTCTTTAGCCAATTTAGTGAGCAAGGTGTTCAAATTTTAAGTATGCGAAACAAAGCAAACCGATTAGAAGAGTTATTTGTTAACTTAGTTAAAAGAGAAAGTAATGCAACCGAGAAGGAGATTGCAAGATGATCTCATTATATTGGGTCGCATTAAAAACCATTTGGATAAAAGAAGTCACGCGGTTTGGTCGTATTTGGATACAAACATTATTACCACCGGTGATCACAATGTCGCTGTATTTTGTGATTTTTGGTAATTTAATTGGTTCAAGAATTGGTGATATGGGCGGTGTGGATTATATGCAATTCATTGTCCCTGGGTTGATCATGATGGCGGTGATCACTAATTCATATTCAAATGTTTGTTCTTCTTTCTTTGGTTCTAAATTTCAGAAAAATATCGAAGAATTACTGGTTGCTCCCGTTCCAACACATATTATTATCGCAGGTTTTGTCGGCGGTGGTGTTGCTAGAGGGATTTTAGTGGGTTTTCTTGTTACATTGGTATCGTTATTCTTTATTCCATTGCAAGTACATTCATGGGCAATGGTCGTCATAACGTTATTGCTAACCGCAATTGTATTTTCACTTGCTGGTTTACTAAATGCCATCTTCGCTAAGACATTTGATGATATTAGTATTGTTCCAACCTTTGTCTTAACACCATTAACGTATTTAGGCGGTGTGTTTTATTCACTATCGCTGTTACCACCGTTTTGGCAAGCTATCTCTAAACTGAACCCAATTGTGTATATGATCAGCGGCTTTCGTTATGGTTTTTTAGGAATAGCTGATGTTTCTATCGCGATTACGTTAGGCGTCTTAATGATTTTCTTAGTCGTTTTTTATGCATTAACATGGATCTTAATTGAGCAAGGTAGAGGCTTAAGAAGTTAAATTTTTTGGCTGAAATTGTGTAAAAAAAAGCGGCTTTTGATACTTAATGTAATCAAAGGCCGCTTTTTATTGAGACAGATATAAATAGTGGTACTAATCAAGTTGTTGGATAAATAAAATCCAACATTATGCCACTTGAACAGGAACTGCTTTTGCGATGCGACTCATTTTATTATTTTCATCAAAGTAAGCCACTTTTGGCTTATGTAAGTGTGCATCGTCGTCTTCCATCTGAACATAAGAGCAAATAATCAGTTTATCACCAACCGCAGCGCGGCGTGCAGCAGCACCATTAACCGAGATAATTTTTGAGCCCCGTTCGCCTGAAATAGCGTAAGTCGAAAAACGTTCACCATTATCAACGTTGTAAATATCAATGGCCTCGTATTCAAGGATCCCAGCGGCATCCATAAAGTCCTGATCAATCGCGCATGAGCCTTCATAGTGTAGGTCTGCTTGTGTGACTGTGACGCGATGGAGTTTGCCTTGCAACATTCTTCTTAACATTTTTTCTTCCTCATTTGGCTCACAGCGTTGTTGGTGGCGTTCTCTCGCCCTAGTCACATACTTATGTATGCTCCTAGGGTCTCGTTTACTTACCGCCTAGCTGTGAATCAAATGAGTTTGAAAAATAAAAGTCATTCAGAGCACAGCATTTTAATTAACGCTATAAACACAGTAATTGCAATGTGTTATTTTATTTTTATAAGTGATTTATTTTTATGCAATATTACTTGGTAGGTCAACTTGTAAATTGTCAATAAGACGCGTTTGACCTAACCATGCCGCCATTAAAATAACCGCACGTTTACTGGACTCACCAAGTGGTAATAATGTATCTGCATCGCGAATAAATAGCTCATCAGGAGTAAAACCGACTTCTCGTAAGCTATTGTTCATCTCTTCAATAATAACTTCAGATGCATCAGGTTCAGCCACTAATTTTTCACCCGCTTGTTGCATAATTTGATACAGCTTAGGCGCTGTTTTTAGCTCTTCTGCTGACAAGTTGTTGTTGCGTGAGCTCAGTGCTAGGCCATTCTTAGCTCTAACCGTTGGAACGCTAACAATTTGTGTATCAAATGATAAGTCAGCAACTAACTTACGAATTAATTGTAATTGCTGGTAATCCTTCTCACCAAACAAGGCAATATCTGGCTGCACTAAGTTGAACAACTTAGTAATAACTGTTGCGACACCTTTAAAGTGCCCAGGGCGGCTAGCACCTTCTAACATAGTTGATAATTCAGGAACTTCGACAACAGTCTGTTTTTCCATACCTTCTGGATAGAATTCTTGAGGGGAAGGCGCAAAAACCACATTGATGTCACGACGTTTTAGTTTTTCGCAATCTTCTTGCAAGGTTCGTGGGTAATTGGCTAAATCAGATTGCCTATCAAATTGCATCGGGTTAACGAAGATACTGGCAATCACAACATCAGCCTGTTTTTTCGCTTGGTCAATGAGTGTTAAGTGACCATCATGTAAATTACCCATTGTTGGGACAAGTGCAATACGTTTGCCTTCTTGTTTCCAACGGCGGATTTCACGGCGTAAGATAAGTGCCGTTTCAACGATAAGCATACGTGTGTTCCTTATAATTTCTGGCATCAGTTAAGAAAAAGAATGGGCTTCACTCGGGTAAATGCCATCTTCTACTTCTTGGATATACATACGAATAGCATCATGAAGGTTGCCAGCTTGAGCTAAAAAGTTTTTTGCGAATTTAGGGGCTCGTGCGGTAATCCCCAGCGCATCATGCATAACAAGAATTTGCCCATCAGTCCCATTTCCCGCACCAATACCAATCACGGGCAATAGTAGCTCTTCCGTAACATGATTGGCTAAGGTGGTTGGAACACATTCGAGAACCAATAATTGGATACCTGCATTTTCTAGTGCAATTGCATCCTTGAGTAATTGATTGGCGGTGACTTCATCACGTCCTTGAACTTTATAACCACCAAGAACATTGACGGCTTGTGGTGTTAAACCTAGGTGGCCACACACAGGAACAGAGCGTTCTCCTAGCATTCTTACGGTATCACATAACCAACTGCCACCCTCAATTTTGACCATGTTTGCGCCTGCCTGCATTAAAATAGCCGCATTGGTGCAAGCTTGTTCTGGTGTGGCGTAACTCATAAATGGCATATCTGCAATAATGAAGGCATTTGGGGCACCTTTGCGAACGCATCGGGTATGGTAAGCAATTTGCTCGACAGTAACCGGTAAGGTGGAGGATTCACCTTGAATCGTCATTCCCAGTGAGTCTCCAACGAGCATCACTTGGATACCTTGCTCATAAAATAATTGAGCAAAGCTTGAGTCATAGGCTGTCATAGTTGCAAATTTGTGTTTGTCTTTTTTAAACTGACATAAATCAGCCAGAGAAATTGGTTTCATTATAATAACCTCCGGAAATGATCTCCCTGCGACCATACCTCATAAGAGGTTGAACATTTCAGGCTGGAATATCCCAAAACGTTAGGCCATTTCGAGGGACTTGTGTGAGTCTTTCTGAAAGCTTTTCGCCATCAGGAAAAACAAGGGAAGGGGCGATTTCACTAAGCGGATACAACATAAATTCACGCTCTTTTAGCCCATAATGTGGAACGATCAACCGTTCAGTATTGATGATACGGTTACCAAAAAGCATGATATCGAGGTCAAGCGTTCGTGGACCCCAACGTTCCTCTTTGCGTACACGGCCCAGCTCAAGTTCGATTTTTTGTGTATAGTTGAGAAGAACTTCGGGCTCAAGACTTGTTTCAAGTAGTACAGCCAGATTAAGAAAATCTGGCTGATTTTGCGGGCCTAGAGGCTTCGTTCGATAAACAGAAGAGGTTGAAACAACGCGGCTATTGGGAATCGCATCTAAAGCTGCAATAGCTTGCTGTGCCTGTAATAGTGGCTCACCAAGGTTACTTCCTACAGCAATATAGACTTGTTCCATTGTATTCTCTCTATCTATTATGACTTATTCGGCCGACGCGCCCCGGAACCACCTTGTGATGAACGTGGACGATGGCGACGGCGAGTGGGGGCATTGCCTAATTCCGAAATCATTTCACGCTGTTTGATATTATTTGCTTGCTGAAAATCAGTCCACCATAACGCTAGTTCTTGTAACTCGTTGCGGTGCTCGACATTAGCTCTTAATTCTAATAAATCAAACGCTGCACGGAATTTTGGGTGTTCCATTAATTTATTGGCACGACGACCTTGGCGACGAGGTAAGCGTAACTGCAATAACCAAATATCACGCATCGTGGTTGTAATGCGTTTTGGGATCGCAATCGAACGGCACTGCTCGTCTAGAATGTCATTCATTGCCAGCGCAAAGGCGTCGTAATAGGCCAGCCCACCTTCTTGAGATAACTTTTCAGCATGCTCTGTAACTGGGTACCATAACATAACAGCAAATAAAAACGCAGGGTTAACACGCTTATCATTTTTTAGTCTGAAGTCAGTATTTTTAAGAACTTGCTCAATGATTTTTTCCATTGGCGAATCACTGTTATCCGTAAAACGGCTTGCGACAACAGGGAAAAGTTGCTCAAACAAACCATACTTTTTGAGCATTTTGTAGGTAGCGTAACCTTGGCCTGCTTGGAGTAATTTGAGGGATTCTTCAAATAACCGAGCAGATGGAATTTCTCTCAATAAATGAGCAAGTTGGTAAATTGGCTCAGCGGTTTTTGGTTCGATGCTCATATTTAATTTGCAGGCAAAACGTACCGCTCTTAGCATTCTGACAGGGTCTTCACGATAGCGTGTTTCAGGGTCACCAATTAGACGTATAACGCCAGCTTTGAGGTCATTCAATCCATTAACGTAGTCACGTAATGTGAAGTCTTCAATATTGTAATATAGGCTATTAACGGTGAAGTCCCGACGAATCGCATCTTCTTCAATGGAGCCAAAGATGTTATCGCGTAATAACATGCCGTTTTGTGCTTGTGCTGATAAGTTTTTGTCATCTGATGCATTTTGGTCATGGTGGCCACGGAAAGTCGCAACTTCTATGATTTCGGGGCCAAACATAATATGTGCTAGACGAAAACGGCGACCCACTAAACGGCAATTACGGAACAATTTGCGGATCTGTTCAGGTGTTGCGTTCGTCGTAATATCGAAGTCTTTAGGTTTTTGACCTAAAAGCAAATCACGCACACCACCACCCACTAAGTAGGCTTCAAAGCCACTTTTGTTTAAGCGATACAGCACTTTTAATGCATTGTCACTAATATCACTGCGCGAAATAGGGTGTTCGGAACGCGGGATAACAGTAATGTTTTCGTCGTTTACGGTTGTCATTGTAGGGCGCTTCTCAGGTGTTGAATCGGCACGTTGAGATTGACGAACCGTTTTTTTAATAGGGGTTGTTTTATGGGGTTGAGCTGTGTTCTGCTCTTTAGATGCGGTTTGCGCATGAGCAGAATGAGTGACTGGCCTTTTACCGGCTGCCTGACTATCTCGCGAAGGATCACGATGTTGTACTGCATCTTCAGGGGATGCGTCTGTATTGCGAGATAAAATATTACGGCAGAAATTTGCTACTCGGTTAAAAATAGTACACCTCGATGTCATTACCAATATTCATTAAACAAAATAAGCGGCTAATCATAGCTCACAGAAGTTTCTTTGAGAATGGTTAAACGAATAAAAGTCACCTCTAATTATAAACGTTACCTATAAAATTTACGTAAAATAATAGCCCAAAAAGCGTTCTCGCTATAGGCGGATACGATTAGAAGCCTTATTTTAAGCGATTTTTTGTTGTCAGTTAATTATTTAACCTCAAACTGTGGAGCAAAAAAATAACATAATCTATTTGCGTAAAAAATTATGTGAAAGTAAATATTTATCTTATTTAAAGGCGAGTGATAGGCGATTGTGGGCATCAACTGGCAGAAAATAGGGAGTAGGATGAGAGTTACTTGATGGTTAATGTAAATCAAGAGTCAGGAGTGGAACATAATAGCATGAAGCGTTTCCCTTGTAACGGCGCAGTAATATGCGCCGTTCAGGACTCCATATAGACACTAGCCTGCCATTTGCTTTTCGCGAATTTCTGCTAATGTTTTACAGTCGATACATAAATCAGCGGTAGGACGGGCTTCCAAACGACGGATACCAATTTCTACACCACATGATTCACAATAGCCAAAGTCGTCATCTTCAACTTTTTTCAGCGTTTTTTCGATTTTCTTAATCAGTTTACGTTCACGGTCCCGGTTACGTAATTCAAGGCTGAATTCTTCTTCCTGAGCGGCTCTATCAACGGGGTCTGGAAAGTTAGCTGCCTCATCTTGCATATGAGTAACAGTCCGGTCCACTTCATCTCTGAGTTGATTGCGCCATGCTTCGAGAATGAGCTTAAAATGCGCCAACTGGGCCTCGTTCATGTACTCTTCGCCAGCTTTTTCATGATAGGGTTCAACCCCAGCAATGGCGAGAATGCTTAAGGACGATGTCTTACGTTTTTGCCCTTCTTGCATAATGCTTCTCCTACACACGCAAATTTTACAAAAACCCCAAGGGGGAAAAATTAAGGTCGCTATAAATAGCAGAAGACTGCTCTCTTGGCAATCGTTCCTGCAATGAGTTTTGTAATGCTGTGAGGGCGAGCGTGTTTATTCCCTTTTTAGCGCCCAGAACTCTGCGGCCTCGTATAAAAATCGGTTAAAAAAACTTTATTTAATAGAGTTAAAGTGAATCTGCTTACTTAACGCCATTTGTTGAACAGTTATATCAGCTTGATAACAAAGCACTTCAACGCCACTTTGTCTCGCTTCCTCTAATAATTGCGCATATTGCTTATCAATATGAGCCGCTGCTGATGCTACGTGAATACCCGTGTGCAAAGCAACAAACAATAGTATGGCTCTTTTTCCTTCTTTCGCAATATGCATGAGCTCTCTTAAATGCTTTTGGCCTCTAAGTGTCACTGCATCAGGAAAGAACCCTTGATTATTTTCGAGTAAAGTTACTGATTTTACTTCGATAAAGCAATCTGGTAATCCATTTTGCGTTAAAAAGAAATCGATTCGACTATTTTCTGTGCCATATTTAACTTCAGGTTTTATTACACCGTATTCGGATAATTCTGGAATGTGTTTTTCGGTTAAGGCTTGTGCAACTAACTGGTTCGCACGAAGGGTATTAATGCAAATAAAATGGCCGTGTGCGGTTTGGGTTAATTCCCAACTGTACGGGTATTTACGTTTGGTATTATTGGAAGTTGAATACCAAATGGTATCACCAGGGGTAGCACAACCTGTCATAGCGCCTGTATTTGCACAGTGAATGGTAATTTCTTCACCGCTCGGCAAAGTGACGTCAGCTAAAAAGCGCTTGTAACGCTTAATTAATGTAGCTGGTTGTAAGGCGGGTTCAAATTCCATGGGGTCTCCGCTATCGTTGTCGGTAATATGCTTACTGGCAAAAGAGGCTAATGCTACAATGTCTAACAGTAAAAGTTAAATACATGGAGTGATAACCCCAGTGTTACCGATATTTGGAGTTTGTGAGGACATACTTACCGCGTTAGTAGCTTCACCTCAAGTTTTGCTTCATGCACCGACAGGTGCTGGTAAATCAACAGTTTTACCGTTAGAAATATTAAAGAGTGAGGTTATTACCGGGCGGGTTATCATGTTAGAGCCTCGTCGCTTGGCAGCGCGCTCAGTGGCTGCTCGCCTTGCACAGCAACTTGGTGAAGAAGTTGGTCATACAATCGGTTTACGCATGCGCTCTGAAACTAAAGTTAGCCGCCACACTCGTCTTGAAGTGGTTACCGAAGGCGTACTCACTCGCTTACTGCAAAATGATCCCATGCTTGAAGGGGTTGGTTTAGTCATTTTAGATGAGTTCCATGAACGAAATTTACAGGCAGACCTTGGCCTCGCTTTGCTAATTGATTCACAGCAAGCCTTACGTGAAGATTTGCGTATTCTATTGATGTCTGCGACATTGGATAACCAAGGGCTGTCTCAGCTGTTTCCTGATGCTCCGGTTATCACTTCACAAGGGCGTACATACCCCGTAATGCGTGAATATCATCCGATTAACCCAAATAAACTCTTTCATAAAGAAGTCGCATTGGCGGCTTGGCAGTTATTGCAGCAAGAAGATGGGTCTTTATTATTATTTCTTCCAGGTATGGGGGAAATCGAGAAAGTAAGAGCAGAGCTCGCTTTGATGGTTAGTGAGGACATACTTTTATGTCCTTTATACGGTGCATTATCCCTACAAGCCCAGCAACAGGCGATTCAACTAGCACCAGAAGGAGTGCGAAAGGTCGTATTAGCCACCAATATTGCAGAAACCAGCTTGACGATTGAAGGGATCCGCCTTGTGATAGACAGTGGTTTTGAGCGTGTGGGGCAATTCAATCCACGAACAGGACTAACAAAACTAGTTAAACAGCGAATTAGCCAAGCGTCGATGGCACAACGTGCAGGCCGCGCGGGCCGTTTGGAAGAAGGTGTTTGCTGGCATTTATTCAGTGAAGAGCAGGCTGAGCGTGCGGCACAATTTAGCGAGGCCGAAATTGCGCAAAGTGACTTGAGCAGCTTATGGTTATCTTTATTACAATGGGGTTGTCACGATGCCGCACAGCTGAACTGGCTGACTTTACCCCCTAAACCGGCAATATCAGCGGCAAAAAATTTACTTGGCAAATTAGGTGCTATTGATGCAGCAAACAAGTTAACGCCTTTTGGGCAGCAGATGGCGGAGTTAGGCAGTTCAGTACGAACAGCGGCAATGTTATGTAAAGCACAGCAAAGCCAAAATCAGTCTGTTATTCAATTAGCCGCACTGTTGGTGGCGATTATCGAGGAGCCTCCTCGTCAACAAGATGCAGACCTTCGCTATTGCATAGAAAGGCCAACAGAGGGGTGGTGTAAGAGAGCATCAGTGCTTTGTGAACAAAAAGTATCGAGTACCATTGGTAATCGAGATGCACTCATTAGCGAGTGGTTACCAACGTTGCTGGCCACAGCGTTTCCTGACTACATAGCGAAATCTCGAGATAACCAACAACGCTATCAACTGGCGAATGGTTTAGGGGCGATATTGAATGAATCGGATAGATTATCCGGTTCTCCATGGTTAATCGTCGTGGCTTTATGGCAACCCGAAAATATGGCAGATGCCCGTATTTCCTTGGCTTACCCTGTAGATATTGACAGACTACAAGCAGATTGCCCATCACTGTTTAACAAACAAGAAACGGTCGAATGGGATGAACAAAAAGGGACATTATTAGCTTGGAAACGCTTGCAATGCGGTCAATTAGTGGTGAAATCAGAACGTTTAAGCAACCCTGATAACACTGAAATTCGTTATGCGTTAGTTTATTGGTTGAAGCAAAATGGCTTGCAGCAATTAAACTGGCAGGAAGATGCACTACAACTGTGTATCCGCTGCACGTTAGCTAAGCAGTATTTTCCTGATATTGATTTGCCTGATTTTGATGAAGCGGCACTATTGGATTCGCTGGGTGAATGGTTAGAGCCTTATCTTGATGGCATAACAAATAAGCAAAAATTACAGCGGATTGATTTAGCCTCTTTATTGATTAATCGATTAGATTGGCAGCAGCAACAGTGGTTAGAACGCATGTTTCCGGTAACCTATCGAGCGCCATCTTCACATGATGTAAGTATTCACTACGCATTAGATAAGCCACCAGTCATAGCGATTCGTATGCAAGAAATGTACGGGGAAAAAGCGAACCCGACTGTTGCACAAGGAAAAATAACCGTAACAGTTTCTCTGTTGTCTCCTGCCATGCGGCCGTTACAGATCACGCAAGACCTTGGTGCATTTTGGCAAGGCAGCTATAAAGAGATACAAAAAGAGATGAAAGGGCGCTATCCAAAACATTTATGGCCAGATGACCCTGTAAATACTGCGCCAACAAGACAAACAAAAAAAGCGATGATGGGTGCGAAATAATCTATTTTTATGCTCTAATAGCGGGTTTCCTTATTGGCTCTATCAATGAGCCGACTGAGTAAGGAAATGTAATTAAGAGCTTTCTTTGGTGAAATCTCTGGGGTTCTAGGCCAAAATTAACCACTAAACTGACATTACTAGTGAGTTATTAAGTTATTTTGTAATGTGATATGGAGTGACCATGTCAGGTAAAGATTTTGAACCAATCGGCAGGCGTAACAAAAAAGCTGCCGGGAAAAAACAGTCTTCATCCCGCCGTCGTAGAGACCGCGATGACTATGACGATGAAGATTTATTCGAAGATGATGATATTGACGAACAATATCTCGATGATGAAGATGAAGAAGAGCAAATGGCTAAAAAAGGCTCAAAAAATAACAAACCTCGGAAGGTAAAAAGTAAATGGCGTTGGTTTTGGCTGCTAGTCAAACTGATGATCGTGTTTGCTGTTTTACTTGCGGCATATGGTTTTTATTTAAATCAACAAATTAAAGAACGCCTCGATGGTAAGGTGTGGGATTTACCCGCTGCAGTATACGGCAGAATGGTTAACCTTGAACCGGGTATGGACTACAGCCAAGCAGAAATGGTGCGCCTACTTGAGGGTATGCAATACCGTAAGGTGAGTAAGATAACGACATCGGGCGAATTTGTGGTGCGTGGTAATAGCATCGAAATCTTACGTAGACCGTTTAATTTCCCCGACCAAAAAGAAGGGCAAATCCTTGCGCGTATGGTGTTTGAAAATAACGCGTTGAGCAAGATTGAAAACATGGAAAACGGTCGCTCATTTGGCTTTTTCCGTTTAGACCCGAAACTGATCACGATGATGCAGTCGGCGAACAATGAGCAACGGTTAGTCTTACCGATATCTGATTTCCCTGAGTCTCTGGTTAAAATCTTACTAGAAACCGAAGATCGCAACTTTTATGAGCACGATGGCGTCAGTTTATACTCTATTGGCCGTGCAGTTGTTGCTAACTTAAGTGCAGGGCGCTCCGTTCAAGGGGGAAGTACTTTAACCCAACAGTTGGTCAAAAATCTATTTTTGACCAATGAACGTACATTAAAGCGTAAAGCCAATGAAGCCTATATGGCCGTTTTACTGGACTACAACTACAGCAAAGAGCGCATTTTAGAGCTGTATTTGAACGAAGTCTTTTTAGGCCAAAACGGTAATGACGAAATTCGTGGTTTCCCATTAGCGAGCCTGTATTATTTCGGTCGACCAATCAATGAGTTAAGCTTTGACCAACAGGCTTTATTAGTGGGAATGGTGCAAGGGGCATCAACGTATAACCCTTGGACTAAGCCACAAAATGCGATTAAACGCCGAAATATCGTGCTGAAAATCTTGGAAACGCGTGGCGTGATTGACCAAGAAATGTATCAAGTGCTAAGCGCAAGGCCTCTCGGTGTGAAAAACAAAGAAGGGCTGGTGGCTTCTCAACCTGCCTTTATGCAAATGGTTCGTTTAGAACTCAATGAAAAATTGGGCGATAAAGTCAAAGAACTCTCCGGCGCGAAAATTTTTACCACTTTAGACCCAGTGGCTCAAACTGCGGCTGAAAATGCAGTTGAGAACGGTGTCGCTGATTTACGTAAATCTCGTAAATTAGATGATATTGAAGGTGCAATGGTAGTTGTTGATCGCATTAATGGGGAAGTGCGCGCGATGGTTGGCGGCTCTCAACCACAGTTTTCAGGGTTTAACCGTGCGTTAAATGCACGGCGTAGTATTGGTTCCCTAGCAAAACCACCGGTATACCTCGCTGCACTCAGTGAACCAGACCGTTTTCGTTTAAATACGTGGTTAAAAGATGAGCCATTAACAGTAAAAGTCGGGAATCAAAACTGGAGCCCAAGAAACTACAGCCGTAATTTCAACGGTCGTATGATGTTAGTTGATGCATTGGCAAAATCACAAAATATTCCAACGGTAAACTTAGGGCTAGAGGTCGGTTTAGACCAAGTGTTTAACACTTTTGTACGCTTAGGAGCTCCCGCAGCGGCGATGGAAAAAGTGCCCGCTATGTTCTTAGGGGCAGTTAACCTAACACCGGCAGAAGTCGCACAAGTTTTTCAAACTATTGGTGGTAACGGTAATCGTGCGAAATTATCGGCATTGCGTTCTGTTATTGATGGAGATGGTAATGAAATATACCAAAGTTACCCGTCAGCGGAACGAGCAGTACCTTCCCAAGCAGCATACCTCACATTGTATGGTATGCAGCAAGTGGTTAAACAAGGTACGGGGCGAGTGTTGTTGACCAAATATGCCAAGTATAATTTAGCGGGTAAAACAGGGACAACGAATGACTTGCGTGATAGCTGGTATGCAGGGATTGATGGTAAAGAGGTCGCAATTGTGTGGGTTGGTCGTGACAATAATGGCCCAACACAGTTATCAGGGGCAACAGGGGCACTAAAAGTGTACCAACGTTACTTAGATAACCAAGCGCCATTGGCACTCATCAACCGCGCGCCAGAGGGTATTGTTGAGATGCAAGTCACAGCTGACGGCCAATTAAGTTGCTCAAACTTTGGTGGAGGCAGAATGTTACCGATTTGGACAGATAACCCAGAAGGGTTATGCCAAGCGTCTGAAAACGAAGCCCCAGTTTGGGATTTAAATGGTAATAATGGCGAGCAGCAAGATGATGCACCGGATTGGGTGAAGGATATGTTTGGCAATAATCCCTAAATTCTCGTCATACTTCAACCTGTAGCGTTGTTGGTTGCACTCACTAGACCTAGTCACATACTATTGTATGCTCCTAGGCTCTAGCTCGCTGACCGCCTAGCTACAGGCTGAATTATTTAGAGAATTAATGGGCTAGAGAATGAGAGAATTAATGAGTTAGAAAATTGTGGTGTAAGGCTGCAACTGGTGGCTATCCAATCTTTCGTTACCGATGTAAAAGAATAGAGGTGAAAGTAGGTAACATTTCACCTCCGTAATTTCAATATGAATTAATTCTTTTTGATTTTCAGCAGCGCTGTTTCTGCCGCTTTAACTGTTTTCTCAATATCTTCATCACTGTGGGCGATAGACATAAAACCCGCTTCAAAAGCAGAAGGTGCGAGGTAAATGCCTTGCTCTAACATGTAGTGGAAAAATTTCTTAAAGCGCTCAACGTCGCATTGCATCACGTCTTGGTAGCAAGTCACTGTTGGTGCGTCGGTGAAGAAAATACCAAACATACCACCGACGTGATTGATAACCATCGGGATACCCTGTTCTTGGGAAACACGTTTTAAACCACGAGCTAACTTTTCTGTTAATTCATTTAAACGTGAGTGAACTCCCGGTTGAGAGACTTCTTTTAAACAAGCAAGACCCGCCGCCATCGCGACAGGATTACCAGATAAGGTTCCTGCTTGGTAAACTGGCCCAATTGGGGCTAGTTTTTCCATAATTTCAAGGCGGCCACCAAAGGCACCCACAGGCATACCACCACCGATGATTTTACCTAAACAGGTTAAATCAGGTTGAACATCATAGTAATCTTGTGCACCACCTAATGCGACGCGAAAGCCAGTCATAACTTCATCAATGATGAGTACGGCATTGAATTCATCACATAATGCACGTAAACCCGGTAAGAACTCATCCGTTGGTGGTACGCAATTCATATTTCCAGCAACAGGTTCAACAATCACACAGGCAATGTCTTCTGGATAATTTTCAAATGCTTGGCGAACTGAAGCTAGGTCATTATAGGTACAAGTTAATGTGTGTTTTACAAAATCTTCGGGGACGCCCGGAGAGTTTGGTTCACCCATCGTAAGCGCCCCAGAACCTGCTTTGACTAATAAGCAATCTGCATGGCCATGGTAGCAGCCTTCAAATTTGATGATTTTGTCGCGGCCAGTGTAACCTCGAGCCAGACGAATTGCACTCATGGTTGCCTCAGTACCTGAATTCACCATGCGTACCATATCCATAGATGGCACTAACTCACAAACTAATTCAGCCATTTCAACTTCGGCGGCAGTCGGTGCACCAAAACTTAACCCTTTATGGACCGCTTTAATCACAGCATCTCGGATCTCAGGGTGGTTATGGCCTAATACCATCGGTCCCCATGAGCCAACGTAATCCACATAGGCTTTACCATCAACGTCATAAATATAAGCGCCATCCGCTTTTTCAATAAATAATGGGGTTCCACCAACACCATTAAAAGCACGAACAGGGGAGTTTACACCACCAGGGATTTGTTCTTTTGCTTGTGCGTAAAGTTTTTCAGATTGTGACATCGCAGGGCTCCAGAAAGAGGCTAAGAAAAAAATTGCTCTCATTCTAAAGCACCACACCAATTAAACCAAATATTGATACGAAGATATGCACAATGTGTCTAATTGCGTAACAACACTTGAACCATTTAGTCAAGTGGCGGATAATTAGGTTAATTGATCTGAGTAGGTTTTAGCCTACGCATGAATTTACCGGTCACCGGTTTGGAGTAAAAAAATGAGTGATGATGCAGCTCTGCCTTTGCAATTTACTGATGCGGCAGCAATTAAAGTTAAAGATCTAGTCTCTGATGAGGACAACCCAAATCTGCGTCTGCGTGTTTATATCACTGGTGGCGGATGCAGCGGTTTCCAATATGGTTTCACATTTGATGACCAAATCAACGAAGGCGATATGACAATTGAAAAGCAAGGTGTTGCTCTTGTCGTAGACCCAATGAGCCTACAATATTTAGTCGGCGGAAGTGTTGATTATACCGAAGGTTTGGAAGGTTCACGTTTTATTGTGACTAACCCGAATGCTAAGTCTACTTGTGGGTGTGGTTCGTCCTTCAGCGTCTAATTTTCGTCATATTTCGAGCTGTGGCGGTGTTGGCTTCATTCAGCTACTCGGGTCACATACTTATGTATGCTCCCCGAGATACCTTCATTTGCAGCCTTGCCACACCTCGAACTATTTAGAAAATTTCTGTAATTCTTAATTCTTAATTCTTAATTCTTAATTATCAATTATCAATTATCAATTGGATAGTGAGTTTAACTGTTTGCACAGTTGTTCGGTCGCGTTCACAATCCTTGGGCCTGCTCGATGAAACCAATCTTCGTTTAACCGAATAACTGGGACGTTGAGCTGGGAGTGCCAAAATTCTTTCACTGCTTTTTCCTGTTCTGCTGAGCCCGTCATGATTATTACATCTGGTTTGCGAGTGAGTACCTGTTCACGACTGACTTGTGGCCATTGAACTGAGCTATTAGCAAAAATATTTTCACTCCCACAAAATTCGACGACATCATTTTGCAGCGTGTGGTTACCCGCGCTAAATAAAGGCTGAGTGCCGAGCTGGATAAACACTCTCTTTGGTTTGTTATTAGAAATTTTTTTATTTTGATAAGGAGCTAGCTCAGCGCGCATTCTTTCCACATTTTGTTGTGCAAGCTCTGGGTTTGGACTGTATTGTGCCAACTCAGTGACTGAATTGATGACATCATCAATGGTTTGAGGGTCAAAATAAATAATTGGAATGCCGAGATTCGCAAGCTGATCAAGAGGGCGTTGAGGGTTGCCTCCTTGCCATGCGAGGATTAAATCAGGCCTAAGTGCGATAATACGCTCTACATTTAAACCTTGCCAATCAGATACTTGCTCTAGGTTTTTTGCTTGTTCTGGGTAATCGGAGTAAGCACTAACCGCAATTAAGCTATCCCCAAGTCCTGCTGCATAAGCAAGCTCAGTATTGGCAGGTGATAAGCTGATAACGCGTTGCTTTGCCGCTCCTAGAGCAGAAAAAGCCACCAATAAAGCACATAATAGAGTAATAGTAAGGGAGAAATAATGTGTTATTTTTTTCATAACAAAATTCATCGTGGCATTAAAAAGTATAACTAACAATTAGTTATACTTTTTATGAGGATTATTAAGCGAGTTTGGATAAAATTGCAGTGATCATTAATGACGATTGACGGGCAGCAACTGGTAAGAATTCATCGAAGCTTGTGTGGGATTCCTTATCAGCCACATCGGAAATGGCTCGGACGACGACAAACGGGATACCAAATTGGTGACACACTTGTCCAATCGCAGTGGCTTCCATTTCTACTGCCGCAACTTGCGGGAACATAGCCTTGATGCGAGCCAGTGGTTCAGCACCATTAATAAAAGCATCACCGCTACAAACTAAACCACGAACAGCGTTCATGTCCAATAACTGAATGCACTGCTCAGCAACTTCAATCAGTTTAGTATCTGCGACGAAAGCGGGTGGACATTGTGCCATTTGGCCAGGTTCATAACCGAATGCTGTCACATCTGCATCATGGTAACGAACCTCAGTAGAAACGACGATATCGCCGACGTTTAAACGAGGGTCTAAACCACCAGCAGAGCCAGTATTAATCACCACATCTGGTTGGCAATGCTCCAGTAATAGCGTTGTACCGATTGCGGCTGCAACTTTACCAATACCTGATTTTAATAACGCAACGTCAACACCATTAATTTGACCTGTATAAATTTCACAACCTGCACGGTTAATAGTTTGGCAATTTTCTATTTGCGAGCGCAAAATTGCCACTTCCTGTTCCATGGCACCAATTATTCCAACTTTCATTTTGTCTCCTTTTCCCTGCTCAATTTGCACTATTAGTGTCAATATTTTGACTAGGGACGATAATGTTTTATTGTGTTATTGCTGTATTCTTCGAGTGGGTTCGCAATTTTAATTGCAACAACTCAGATTTAGACAACGAAATTACAAAGATGCACGAAGTGTAACATTGAAAGGTGAGTCGTGAAGTTTTTTTCCTGTATTTAGGCTATATAATGAAGCA
This sequence comes from Providencia sp. PROV141, assembly GCF_028481645.1. NCBI lineage: Bacteria > Pseudomonadati > Pseudomonadota > Gammaproteobacteria > Enterobacterales > Morganellaceae > Providencia > Providencia sp. PROV141. The sequence goes on from NZ_JAMPPR010000015.1 coordinate 45,095, forward strand.
TCAATCGAGATAGGGAAGGTGGCAGAGTGGGTGAGATTAATTTTGTTAAGAAGTTAAACTTTCAGCGCAACTACATGAGCAGTGCGAAAAACCAAAAAATTTCACCTAAAGATGAAGATGCGGTGAATCGCTTATTTGAAAGTGACCGTGGGCGAATTATTAATTCAGCTGCCATCCGCCGCTTACAACAAAAAACACAAGTTTTTCCCTTAGAGCAAAATGCAGCAGTGCGCAGTCGCTTAACTCACTCATTAGAAGTACAGCAGGTTGGCCGTTACATCAGTAAAACGGTTTTAGGCGAACTAAAAAAGAAAAAATTACTTGAACCTTATGGGCTAGATGAGCGGTGTGATGCTTTTGAGAGCTTAGTCGAAATGGCGTGCTTAATGCATGATATCGGCAATCCACCATTTGGGCACTTTGGTGAGGCTGCAATTCAACGGTGGTTTACTAAATTACTATCGCCAAGTTACTTATATACCCCCAATTCCCCTGATCCATGCCAAATACCTGCATTACAGTTAACTGGAAATGAAAAGCAAGATTTATTCCGTCGTCAATTAAAGCAGGATTTATGCTCATTTGAAGGTAATGCCCAAGGGTTACGTATGGCGCATCGCTTACTCAAATTAAATTTAACCTATGCGCAAGTGGGTTCTATTTTAAAGTATACGCGTGGAGCTTATGATTTGGCGCCAATTCCACCTGAGTTTGATTATTTGATGAAAAAACCAGGCTATTATTGGTCAGAAGTGGACTTTGTTAGTGAGCTAACTAAAAAGCTCGATATGGCAAAATATTGCCGTTTCCCGTTGTCCTATATTATGGAAGCGGCTGATGATATTTCATATTGTATTGCTGATTTGGATGATGCTGCGGAAAAAGGAATTTTTACTGTTGAGCAGTTGATTGAGTATTTAAAAGTAGAATGGGGAAATATTGAACAAAATGATTTATTCGATCAAACCATTATGCGAGCTTTCAATAATATCAGTGACAACCACACAAGGCGCATTCAGCAAGATCAATTCTTTATGTATTTGCGCGTAAATATCACAGGAAAATTGTCTCATTACAGCGCACAACAATTCATTAAGAATCTACCTGAAATTTATAACGGCACTTTTAACAGTGCTTTGTTAGAAGATAAGAGCCCAGAGCATAGGCTATTAAAAGTACTGAAAACAGTGGCTTTTAAACATGTATTTAATCACCATGAAGTTGAAGAGTTAGAGTTACAAGGCTATCGAATTATCAGTGGGTTATTAGATTTTTATAGTCCGCTATTGATGATGGATAGAGGTGATTTTGCTGACCTTGTGGACAAAAATTACCACAAGCATTTTTTCATTGAAACGAGGTTATTCCATAAGTTATCTAATAAGCATCGCTTATCTTACACGGAAGCACTTGAGAAAATTTCTGCAACGAATGAAGCAGATAAATCTATCCTTGAGTTTTATTATCGAGCTCGTTTGATTCAAGACTATATTAGCGGTATGACAGACCACTATGCCTATGAAGAATATCGTAAATTTATGGTTAGCAATTGATGCAATAACTGAAGAGCGGAATAAAAATAGAAAAGTAGTCAATCAAATGATAGGAAAACAGGTATAATAGCCTAGCCATTTTCCTTGATTAATTAGCGAAAAAAACAACGCATTAAAATTGAAAACTCGGCAATCATGATTTTTATAACTTAATACTCTGTAGTGACTACTTTATGGCTCAATTTTACTCTCCTAATCGCCGTACCACCCCACGCCGTCAAATCACGGTTGTTGCTGATAGCCTTGATGCCGCAGGGCAAGGTGTTGCCCGTATCGAAGGAAAAACCATTTTTGTAACAGGCTTATTGCCTGGAGAAGAAGCCCAAATTGAATTGACGGAAGAGAAACGGCATTTTGCTAAAGGAAAGGTGATTAAACGCCTGAGTACGAGCCCCCAAAGAGTCAAGCCACGGTGTCGTTATTTTAACCAATGTGGAGGGTGCCAACAGCAACATGTTGACATTGCACTACAAAGAGAAAGCAAAGCTCATGCTTTAGCTTATCTGATGCGACGTGAAACATCGCAAGATATATCCTGTACCGAGGTGATTTATGGTGAGTCATATGGCTACCGTCGCAGAGCTCGGTTGGGGTTACAATATCAGCCTAAAAATAAAAATGTCGTTATGGGGTTTCGTCAATCTCAATCTAACACATTAGTTGATATAAAAAATTGCCCTATATTATCCCCTGATCTGGATATCTTATTAAAACCACTTTCTGAATGCATTAACCAGCTCAGTAATAAAGCAAAACTGGGCCACGTAGAACTTATTCATGCAGACAATAGCAAAATTGTATTGATTCGTTATTTAACGCCTCTTTCGTTATCAGATACTCAAAAGTTAAGCGATTTTGAAAATCAGCATGGAGTGTCTATCTGGTTAGCAGGTAATGATGAAAACTTACAGGCTCTATCACCAAATTCGCCACAACCTGAATATCAAGTTGCTGGGGAGATACTAAAATTTAACCCATTAAATTTTATTCAAGTGAACGGGCAAGTTAACCAGTTGATGGTAGAACAAGCTTTAGCATGGTTAGATCTAAACAGTGAAGATAGGGTATTAGACCTTTTTTGTGGAATGGGTAACTTTACGTTGCCTATCGCACGGCTAGTGAAATCCGTTGTGGGTGTTGAAGGTGTGGAAAATTTAGTCAAACAGGCACGAAATAACGCACAGCTCAATACTATTTGTAATGCGACATTCTATAATGAAAACTTAGAAACCCAGATACACACACAACCTTGGGCGGCTCATGGCTTTAATAAAGTATTATTAGACCCAGCTAGAGCCGGAGCCGCTGGTGTTATGGAACATTTAATTAAACTGATGCCAGAAAAAATTGTCTATGTTTCATGTAACCCCACAACATTGGCAAGAGATAGCAAAGTTTTACTTGATGGGGGCTATCAGTTATTACAGTTGCGGATGCTAGACATGTTTCCGCATACTAGCCATTTAGAATCAATGGCGTTATTTATCCGTCGCCCAGAGGTTTAATAGGTAGGGAGAATATATGGTTGCAGTAAGAAGTGCGCATCTTACCCCAGCAGGTGAGTTTGCCCCAGAAAAGTGGGTTAACGGTCTGGGATTGAGCAATAAACAATCAGAAGAAAAGCTCATCCATACCTGGCAATATTGTCACGATAAACTAGCCGGACAAGAAATCGCCCCTCTGTTGCTGTGGCGCGGTATTGAAATGACCGAAATCCTATCGACATTAAGTATGGATATCGGCAGCTTACAAGCAGCTTTACTTTTTCCCTTAGTGGAAGAGGGGAAGTTGGAAGAGCAAGAAGTTATTGATGAATTTGGTCAATCCATTCATGAGCTCGTTAAAGGCGTGCTGGAAATGGATGCGATTCGTCAACTCAAAGCCACGCAATCGAGTGAAACAAGTTCGACACAAGTCGATAATATTCGCCGTATGCTATTGTCGATGGTGGAAGATTTCCGCTGCGTTGTCATTAAATTAGCGGAACGAATTGCACATTTACGTGAAGTCAAAGATGCAACTGAAGATGAGCGCGTTTTAGCGGCTAAAGAGTGCTCAAATATTTATGCCCCCCTAGCAAATCGCTTAGGAATTGGGCAATTGAAATGGGAGTTAGAAGACTTCTGTTTCCGTTATTTGCATCCCGATGAATATAAGAAAATCGCAAAGCTTCTCCATGAACGTCGTATTGACCGTGAAGAGTATATAGATACTTTTGTTACAACCTTACGTAAATACATGTTAAAAGAGAGTATTCAAGCAGATATCTACGGCCGGCCTAAGCATATTTATAGCATTTGGCGTAAAATGCAGAAAAAATCATTGGCATTTGATGAACTGTTTGATGTGCGAGCAGTGCGTATTGTCGTTGAACGTTTGCAAGATTGTTATGCTGCGTTAGGGATTGTACATACCCATTTTCGCCATCTTCCTGATGAATTTGATGACTATGTGGCGAACCCGAAACCTAATGGTTATCAATCTATTCATACAGTAGTGTTAGGGCCAAACGGCAAAACGCTTGAAATTCAAATTCGCACCCGCCAAATGCATGAAGATGCAGAGCTGGGGGTCGCGGCCCATTGGAAATACAAAGAGGGCGCGACTGGCATTGGCAAAGGCAGTAGTTACGAAAACCGCATTGCATGGTTACGTAAGCTGATCGCATGGCAAGAAGAAATGGCAGATTCTGGCGAAATGCTAGATGAAGTTCGTAGCCAAGTGTTTGATGATAGAGTGTATGTCTTTACTCCAAAAGGGGATGTGGTGGATTTACCAGCAGGCTCGACACCACTTGATTTTGCTTATCATATTCACAGTGATGTCGGTCACCGTTGTATTGGTGCAAAAATAGGTGGGCGTATTGTCCCATTTAGCTATCAATTACAAATGGGCGATCAAATTGAAATTATTACTCAAAAGCATCCAAATCCAAGCCGCGACTGGTTAAACCCTAATTTAGGATATGTCACAACCAGCCGTGGGCGAGCTAAAATCCAAAATTGGTTCCGCAAACAAGATAGAGATAAAAACATCCTTGCAGGGCGTCAAATTTTAGATAGCGAACTATCACAGCTTGATATCAGCCTTCGTGAAGCAGAAAAACTACTAATCGCACGCTACAATGTTCATTCATTGGATGAGGTTTTGGCTGGAATTGGCGGCGGTGATATTCGTATCAACCAATTAGTGAATTTCCTGCAAAGCAAATTTAATAAAGCCACTGCCGAAGAAGAAGACCGTGCGGCAATGAAGACATTAGAAAGTAAGTCTTCACTCCCAAGAGCACCATCTCATGGTAGCGGTCGAGTGGTGGTTGAAGGGGTTGGTAACCTAATGCACCATATTGCACGCTGCTGCCAGCCAATTCCAGGGGATGAAATTGTCGGTTTTATCACGAAAGGACGAGGTATTTCTATTCACAGTGCAGACTGCGAACAATTAGCTGAGCTGCAAAGCCATGCACCAGAACGCGTAATAGATGCAGTCTGGGGAGAAAACTACTCGAGTGGTTATTCTCTCGTGGTTAGAGTTATAGCTAATGACCGTAGCGGCTTGCTGCGTGATATCACGACAATATTAGCAAATGAGAAAGTCAATGTGCTTGGTGTCAGTAGCCGCAGTGATGTAAAACAGCAATTGGCAACGATAGATATGACTATTGAGCTGTATAACATTGAGGTGCTGAGTCGGGTGTTAGCTAAGCTGAATCAGTTGCCGGATGTTATAGAAGCAAAACGTCATTCTCAGTGATTTTCTTCATATTTTGAGTTGTAGGGGTGTTGGCTGCGCTTAGTTACTCGGGTCACATACTTGTGTATGCTCCCCGAGATATCTTCGCTTGCCGCCTACCTACAATTCAAACTATTTTGAAAATCGGTATATTTATATTCTAAAAATCCCTCTCTTCATGTTTTTAATTATTCTTTTCTATACAACTTCTGTTTCTTCATGAGTTAGTTAGCAAAAATTTATTTTTTTGGGAAAAATTTGTCGATTGCTCATCAACTCTGATAAGTTTGGGATAAAGGACAACTAGAAACAAAAAAATTAAAGGTTAATACAATGAGTCAGACAAATCTTCAAATCGAACGTTTATTATCAATTATGAAGCAGCTTCGAGATCCGCAAACAGGCTGTCCATGGGACAAAGTGCAAACGTTTAAAACGATTGCGCCTTATACACTTGAAGAAACCTATGAAGTGCTTGATGCGATAGAACGTGAAGATTTTGACGACTTAAAAGGTGAGTTGGGAGACCTGTTATTCCAAGTCGTTTTCTATGCGCAAATGGCGAATGAAAATTCATTGTTTGATTTCAATGATATTTGCCAAGCGGTGAGTGACAAGCTCGAATATCGCCACGCTCATATTTTTGATGCCAATAATACATTGAGTAGTGCTGAAGTGATTGATGGTTGGGAAAAGCGCAAGTCGAAGGAACGAGCTGTAAAAGCCCAATTTTCGGTATTAGATGATATTCCAAATTCATTACCTGCCTTGATGAAAGCCTATAAAATTCAAAAGCGCTGTGCTTCCGTGGGTTTTGATTGGGATACCCTTGGTCCAGTGGTTGGGAAAGTCCAGGAAGAACTTGAAGAAGTGATGGAAGAAGCCACTCAGGTGGTTATTGATGGTGCGCGTCTTGAAGAGGAAATTGGTGATTTACTGTTTGCGACGGTTAACTTATCTCGCCATTTAGGCCACAAGCCCGAAATTGCCCTGCAAAAAGCATGCAGTAAATTTGAACGACGTTTTAGGCAAATAGAAAAAAGTTTATCTGAAAGTGGCAAGTCTACAGAAAGTGCTACACTTGAGGAGATGGAGGCGCTTTGGCAGCAAATTAAGAGCCAAGAGTGACTGTAGTTATATTTCCCTCATGGCTTATTAGTGACGTTAGCTTACTTATGTTTTAGCTAGTTACCAGAGTATAGCCATACTTGCCACCAAGCTGTAACTCGAATTAGTCAGGATATAGTTATAGTAATTCGAGTATCTCATTTTTACTTAGGTTTGTGCTTTCCATAATTAGCTCAAGAGGAACACCTGCCTTTAATAATTTAGAGGCAATTGCTAGTTGAGTTGCTTCACGACCTTCTTCCCTACCTTCCTCTCGACCTTCTATACGTCCTTGGTCTTTCAAGCGTTCTGCTATGTTCATAACAACTCCTTGATGACTATGAATTTGATTCGTTAGCTCTTTTACAATGCTAACAAAATCATGCGAATCAATAGTATAAAACCAGTAATAGAATATTTTGTCTATGTCATCTTCATCATTATAGTCTTGATTTATTGCTTGGGCTAGATGGGCGATTATCTGGTTAACGTCATCCCGCAAATTTTTATGTTTCATGGCTAGTTCCATCACGGCAATTTTGCGGTGCTTTAGCAGTTCGTTATCATCAATTACGGTCACATCAATTAAGGGAAGAGAATTAAAATAAAAATTATTCGCAAGTTCTGGATATTGGAAACAGTCTGTCCATAACTGAGAGTAAGGGTAAGGTGTGGTTTTTCCATTATAAAATAGCATTGGAATGACAAAAGGTAGTGTTTTGTGGCCTTGCTGTAAATGTTGGCTCATAGCCTGAAATGCATAGTGCATAAGACGCCAAGGCATCAGTTTATCAGGCACTGATTGATGTTCGACGAGAACATAAATGAGTAGTCTCGACAGAGTACAGGACGTCAGATAAGCGAGAGCGCAGTTTAAGGTCAATGAATGATGAGTTAGTTAATTCTAATGTATCAAAATTACACAGTTATTTAATATTTACAGGCAAATGAACATCAAAAAAATCTCGTGCATTACTAATTTTTGACATGAAGCCTTTGAATACTGAATCATGTGGGGTGTTATGGTAATCATTCGTCATGTTGAAAGTTTTCCCATTTGTCCAATGACCCAATATTAACTAAATATTAGTGTAAATATAAAAAAGTTAATCCTAAAAACACAAGTGGTATTTAATGTAACATGTTGTAGTGGCTGATGTTTTTTTACTTAGGTATTAGTGCTTCAAGGCGATATCTATGCTGATACGTTTTTAGAAACACTCAGATTAAAGCTTCAAAAACAGTGAGTGAACTAGCATTTTTGGATGTTAAATGCTAGGTTGAAGAGTAAATAGTTATTCAAAATCAAAGTTAGTGCAGAATCGCATTTTTTATACTATACAATGAGCTGAAAGGATTTAGCTTTTGCATTTGAACTGTGTTAATCTATGAAAATAGACAAAGATGACTAATTTTGAAGCGATAAATAATTTTCGCTTTTAACTTGCTGATAATATTAGAGTATTGATGAAATTTAGCCTTATTATGCTTAGAACATTTGTAGCGAAATTAAGGTTCGGGTATACTGTTTTCCCGTCCTGTTATATCCATCATCTTTTAAACCTAAACTTTCAGGTTCAGCATGAAAACTAATTATATTTTTGTGACCGGCGGGGTCGTATCCTCTCTGGGTAAAGGCATTGCCGCAGCCTCTTTGGCGGCTATACTCGAAGCCCGTGGACTCAACGTGACTATTATGAAACTGGATCCCTACATCAACGTAGATCCAGGCACAATGAGCCCAACCCAACACGGGGAAGTTTTCGTTACAGAAGACGGCGCTGAAACTGACTTAGATTTGGGTCATTATGAGCGCTTCATCCGTACTAAAATGACTCGTCGTAATAACTTTACGACTGGGCGTGTTTACTCTGAAGTTCTGCGTAAAGAGCGCCGTGGCGACTACTTAGGCGCTACAATTCAAGTTATCCCTCATATCACTAATGAAATTAAAGACCGTATCATCCGTGGTGGCGAAGGCCATGACGTTGTTTTGGTTGAAGTTGGTGGTACAGTGGGTGATATTGAATCATTGCCATTCCTTGAAGCGATTCGTCAAATGGCTGCAGAAGTCGGCCGTGAGCGCACTTTATATTTGCACTTAACATTAGTGCCTTACCTTGCAGCTGCTGGTGAAGTGAAAACTAAGCCAACTCAACATTCTGTGAAAGAATTGCTGTCAATTGGTATCCAGCCAGACGTGTTAATCTGTCGCTCAGACAGAGTGATCCCTGCAAATGAACGTGCAAAAATCGCATTATTCTGTAATGTGCCAGAGAAAGCGGTTATTTCTCTCAAAGACGTTGATTCAATTTATAAAATTCCAGCCTTGTTAAAATCACAAGGTTTGGATGAATACATCTGTAACCGCTTCCGCATTGATGCGCCAGAAGCTAATTTATCTGAGTGGGAACAAGTTATTTACGAAGAAGCTAATCCTGCAGGTGAAGTCACCATCGGAATGGTTGGTAAATATGTTGAGTTACCAGATGCGTATAAATCTGTAATTGAAGCATTAAAACACGGTGGCTTGAAAAACCGTTTAACTGTGAACATCAAATTGATTGATTCACAAGATATCGAAACGCGTGGTGTTGAGTTACTTAAAGATTTAGATGCTATTTTAGTACCAGGCGGTTTTGGTGAGCGTGGTGTTGAAGGTAAAATTCTGACTGCTCAATATGCACGTGAAAACAAGATTCCTTACTTAGGGATTTGTTTGGGTATGCAAGTTGCCTTGATTGAATTTGCACGTAATGTGGCCAATATGGCAGATGCAAATTCAACAGAATTTAAAGCGGATTGTAAATTCCCTGTTGTTGCGTTAATTACAGAATGGCGTGACGAAGAAGGAAACCTTGAAGTGCGTTCAGAAGAGAGCGACCTTGGTGGAACAATGCGAGTAGGTAGCCAACCATGCCACCTAGTGAATGGTAGTCTTGTACGTGAGATGTATGGTTCAGAAACCATTATTGAACGTCACCGTCACCGTTATGAAGTGAACAACTTACTGCTTAAACGCATTGAAGATGCGGGCCTGAAAATTGCAGGCCGTTCAGTAGATAACAAGCTGGTGGAAATTATTGAAAACCCAAATCATCCATGGTTTGTGGCTTGTCAGTTCCACCCAGAGTTCACCTCTACACCAAGAGATGGTCATCCGTTGTTTGCAGGTTTTGTTAAAGCCGCTGGTAAGTACCAGAAAGGTGAGTTGAAATAAGATATGGGGAAGTCGGCGCAGGTGCACCAACTTCCCAAAATTTAACTTGTACTGAGGAAAACCTAATGTCCAAAATTGTTAAAGTGATCGGTCGTGAAATCATTGACTCTCGTGGTAACCCAACTGTAGAAGCTGAAGTTCATTTAGAAGGTGGCTTTGTTGGTTTAGCTGCAGCACCATCAGGTGCGTCAACAGGTTCTCGTGAAGCTCTGGAACTGCGTGACGGTGATAAAGCACGTTTCCTGGGTAAAGGTGTTCTGAAAGCAGTTGCTGCTGTTAATGGTCCAATTGCAGAAGCACTGATCGGTAAAGATGCTAAAGACCAAGCTAATATCGATAAAATCATGATTGATCTCGATGGCACTGAGAACAAATCTAAATTTGGTGCAAACGCAATTCTGGCTGTATCTTTAGCAAATGCTAAAGCAGCTGCGGCAGCGAAAGGTATGCCTCTGTATGAGCACATTTCTGACCTGAATGGTACTCACGGCCAATACTCTATGCCTCTGCCTATGATGAACATCATCAATGGTGGTGAGCACGCAGATAACAACGTTGATATCCAAGAATTCATGATCCAGCCTGTTGGCGCACCAACGCTGAAAGAAGCTGTTCGTATGGGCTCTGAAATTTTCCATCACTTAGCAAAAGTACTGAAATCTAAAGGTATGAATACAGCTGTAGGCGATGAAGGTGGTTATGCACCTAACTTAGAGTCAAACGCAGCGGCATTAGCAGCAATTAAAGAAGCGGTTGAGCAAGCAGGTTATGTGTTAGGTAAAGACGTAACACTGGCAATGGACTGTGCAGCATCTGAGTTCTATAACGCAGAAACAGGCAATTATGAGCTGAAAGGCGAAGGCAAAACCTTCACTTCACAAGAGTTCACCCACTATTTAGAAGAACTGACTAAACAGTACCCAATCGTGTCTATCGAAGATGGTCTGAATGAGTCTGACTGGGATGGTTTCGCATACCAAACTAAAGTTCTTGGTGACAAAATCCAACTGGTTGGTGACGACCTGTTTGTAACGAACACTAAGATCTTGAAAGAAGGTATCGATAAAGGCATTGCTAACTCTATTCTGATCAAATTCAACCAAATTGGTTCTTTAACTGAAACTTTGGCTGCAATTAAAATGGCGAAAGATGCAGGCTATACAGCTGTTATCTCTCACCGTTCAGGCGAAACTGAAGATGCAACTATCGCAGATTTAGCAGTCGGTACAGCTGCAGGCCAAATCAAAACGGGTTCAATGAGCCGTTCTGACCGTGTTGCTAAATATAACCAACTGATTCGTATTGAAGAAGCATTAGGTAAAAATGCACCATTCAATGGCTTAAAAGAAGTTAAAGGCCAAGCGTAATTTTAGTTCGTTAACAAATTTATACTAAAGGAAGCCGATGGCTTCCTTTTTTTCGACTGAAATCTTTGCTGAGGACGCTATTTTTACTATATATTCCCAGTAATTTATGATTACCTCTAATGTATCGCAATAAATTTGGTTGGATTTTTAGTAAGCTTAATGATTGATTAGCCTTTTATTGCCCCACCTTATATTTAATAATTAATTTAAAATCAATCTATTAGATAGATGATTGATATGCGTATTTTTAGAAATAATATGCTAATTTATAGTGACTATTTTAGTATTTAATTCTTCGTTTTTTACGAATGGATAGGTAGGTTTTTCGGAGTTTATATGGAAAACGATTAAATTATACGGTGTAGATCGCACTTTTACTTCCTCCACATTTTAATTTCATACAATTAACTTTATATTCCAGCTCTTGCAAAAAAACATTAACAATAATACTCGAAAATAATTTGCTTCCGAGCTAATGGAGTTTACATGGACGCTTCCGAATCCCTACAACCAGCGGTCAGCCCGACCCCATCCAATAAACGGGGTTGGATCATTTTAGCGGTTGATATTGTTCTTCTGATCTTACTTTTAAAATATTTACCTTTTGATGACAAGGCAAATGCAGGCCTTGCAATGATGGTTTTTATCGGTGTGCTTTGGCTAACTGAAGCTATCCATGTCACTATTACTGCACTTTGTATCCCTATCCTAGCGGTTGGGCTTGGATTAATGAATACTGGGGAAGCGCTTAAATCATTCGCAAACCCAATTATTTTCCTATTCTTCGGTGGTTTTGCTTTAGCGACGGCTTTGCATATTCAGGGCTTAGACCGTCTAATTGCTAACCGCTTATTAATGGCTGCACGTGGTCGTTTATCAGTCGCAGTATTACTGTTGTTTGGTGTTACCGCGCTGCTATCAATGTGGATTAGTAACACAGCAACTGCTGCAATGATGTTACCCCTTGTATTAGGTATTTTATCTAACCTCGATGTTCGTCATGAACGTAATACGTTTGTGTTTGTTTTATTAGGTGTTGCTTATAGTGCCAGTATTGGTGGTCTAGGAACTATTGTGGGTAGCCCACCAAACGCGATTGCCGCTGCTGCGTTAGGTTTAGATTTCTTATCGTGGATGAAATACGGTATTCCTATCATGGTCGTGTTACTGCCTATGATGTTTGTGTTGATGTACATGATGTTACGTCCGAATTTGAAGCACCGTTTTGAAATTGAATTAGAGCACGTTAAATGGAATGGCAAACGTATTACAGCAATGGGGATTTTCCTGTTTGCGGTAGTTTGCTGGATCACCAGTACGTTTATTAGTGAAGCACTTGGTGGTGTGAAGGATCTCGACACCATTATTGCTATGATTGCTGCAATTTTGATTGGTATAACAGGGGTTGCTAGTTGGTCACAAATCCAAAAAAATACCGAGTGGGGTGTATTGATGCTGTTCGGTGGGGGATTGACTCTCAGTGCAATTTTAAGTTCTTCAGGCGCAAGTAAAATTATGGCTGACTGGATGCAGATGACATTTGGGACAAGTCATTGGTTTGTGATTATCTTAGCGGTAACAACCTTTATTATTATCCTGACTGAATTCACTAGTAACACGGCAAGTGCTGCCCTGTTAGTGCCTATTTTTGCTACTGTAGCAGAAGCATTAGGTATGCCAGTTATTGTGTTAACGATGATTATTGGTATTGGTGCCTCTTGTGCGTTTATGTTACCTGTTGCGACTCCGCCAAATGCGATTGTATTCGGTTCTGGTTATATCAGGCAAATTGAAATGGTACGAGTCGGTGCAGTTCTGAACGTAGCATGTATTATTGTTATCTCTCTATTTGCTTGGTTCTTTTGGCTATAAAGCAAACAAGAAAAATCACTAAATTGATTTTAGCTAAAAGTATAAAGTGAGATAAACGCATTTTTATCTCACTTTCTCAACGACCTAACGGGCTCATTTTTAATGAGCCCGTTTTTCATTACTGTGCGACAAGCACTTGCTGATTTTTCCCTATCTGTATTTTACCTGTACTGTGCATTACAAAATCACTGTCACCACGTAATGAAAAATTCATTGTTTGTATCAATCCTTTGATATCAATTGTATTTTGAGGACAAAGAAAACTGTCTTTACATTGATATTGATGACTCTCAAATGAGATAATTCGGCCTAATAACTTGGTATTTTCTCCCAGCTCTAATTGGCTGCCTTGGCTATAAGGGGTATCTGTTTTAAATTTAGTACCTGAGTGAAGCACCGCTTCTCGTGGGGAAATTGAAGCACTTCCGGATGTACTCAGGTAATTTTGAACTGCAGCTGTAATATTTAGTGCATTTTGCAGTTTTATTCGATCGGCGTACACATTCAGTTTAGAAAGCTGCAACGGGCTGGCATGCTGTTGGCTGATGTTGATTTGGCTTGCGGGGCTAACTGAGAATTTTAATTGGCTGTATTCATCTAGTGCTTTTGCTTCAAGCTGCTTCGTTTCTTTATTTTTAACATATTGTTTTTCTAACTTACCTGCAATTAAAGATAAGCTATTAATATTACTTATGGAGCCATCAGCCCAAGAGATCCCATTGGGATTAGCGATAATAAGATTCGCTGCCTGTCCTTTAATACCGAGGACACCTTTAATTTTACTTTCTTCTGTTCCTGTTACTTCAGCCAATATCAGTTTTGCAGCTTTGTTTGCAAGCTGATCATTATCACTAATATCATTGTTAAAAATGAGACCATACTCATTAGAAGATAAACTTTCAAAAGTATTAAATGAAATATTGTTTTTTAGAGGGGCTTCAATATTAATAACTTTTGCTTTAGATACATCAGCTTGAGAAAGAGAGGAGATAGTGAAAATAGATAAAAAAGAACTTGTTAGAATGATAAATTGCATTTTTTTATTCATTACATTTCCTTGTAATAACAACCCTATAGATATGACATAATATAATCTATTTTATTTTTAATTAGCATATTAAAAAATATTATAGGAGTTATAAAAAATAATTATTTTAAATTTTAAGGGTTCATGATTTATTGCTAGATTGTATTTTATGAGGATTTAACTATTTTTATTTGTAATTAAAAGGAATTTATATGCTGAAATTAAAAGATATGGATAAAAGTCAATTTATTGAACAAGCAATTAATGATGCAAAATTAAAATTAGGAACGGTTAGTGGGGTAAGAGTAAAAAACAGAGTAGCAAGTGCAGATATTAAATCATTTAAGTCACACCCTTCAATATTTATGATGGAAAATGCAATTAGTGTTGATAGTTTTATTAGAACTGATGTTCAGACATCTAAAGGTGATGTTCAATTCGTTAAAGTTGGTAGTTATTCCTATGAACTAGAGATTGTGATTAATACGGCGGAAAAAGAGCCATCAATGATGATTGAGTCATATTTATTAGGATATAACGGCAATGATCAGAAAAATAAATCGCCCGCCTTTATTGATATACCCAAGCACCCATCTAAGGCAAAATTTTTATTTACACATACACTTTCAGGCAGTTCTGTGATCGTTACTGAACTAAATGAAACAACCTACCGAGTCTATCATGATGGTAGAATTAATAGTTCGATTCTTTATGATAATGTAGTGATGGCTGTAGATTACAAAGATTACAGTATAAAAAATACTGATGAGACGCTTGGAATGGTCTATATGCAATATGAAAATGGCGCCTGGAAATTAATATTACAGAAACAGGAATATAAAATAATTGGAGGAGTACCAATAATTAGCTTGCGAGAAGATAAAATACCATTATTAGTACAAAATCCATTAATTAAAAACCAGAAAGAAAATATTAGAAAATTTAAACTAGAAAGAGATATAAAACATCAAAAATTAATTGAAGCAGCAGAGTTTCTTGGTATTAATACCGATGCAATGTCTAAAATTAAAGAACAAAGTGGTGATTTATCATCAGATGCTGCTGTGATAAAGTCTTGGATTAAATTTATTAGAAATATAAGGAAGGTGGTTGATGTTAAACTACGTGAAAAACGTATAAAGATTGATAATTTTAAAGAACAATTGAGTGGAATGAAGCCTAATTTACCTAGAAGAAGAGACGAGTATGATAAAATAAAGAAAAGTATAGCTGATATTGAAAAGGGAAGTGACTATTTAAAATTAAAATTTAATAAACTATTGTCTGATTCACTAATCATTGAAAGTAATGACCTCTGGTTGAAAATAAAAAATAGTGAAGGCATAAATTCAATTATAGAAAATAGATATGATAAGTCTATTGGAGCAGGTAAAGATGTGGACAAAATAACTACAATAGAACAGCGTTTTAGAAATTTACTTATGGAGGATTCTAACCGTAACAATAGCTTTTTTTTTTCAGGGTTATAACAATTATAATAAAGTAATCATCCCTTATTCTCTAGAAGGATTATCATCATTAGAACTAAAAAAAATATATATAAATAATAATTTGTTAATGGAGCAAAAAGGTGCATTAAGCCATTATATAGAAATTGAATTTGAAAAAGAGATTATTGCAATTATTTTGAAAAAAAGTGATGATATTAAGAATTTTTTTTATCATTCAGGTAGCGAAAATATACGTTTAATTCCTCAAGATTTTTATTTATTATCTGTAAAAGATAATAGTGGTGGTCGTTGTTATCCATTGGTTAGAGCGATGGCTGTCGCATTGGCTAAAAAAGGAAGAATTGACTCAGATCATCTAATAGATAAGTTATTTTATGCGATGTCATCACCTAACGATGCTAGTTCTAAACAATTAAAATTGGGGCTAATTGCTTTACATTCCAATATATTTGCTAGCCAAGCATCTTCTTCAAATGGTGTGTTAAATTTAATAGAAATTCAACAAATATTTTCTGAGTCTGGTGAAACTTTAATGTGTTCGCTGAATACAATAAACCATGCAATGTTACTAGGTAAAACGATAAGTGAAGAAAAAACAGTATATTATTTTTATGATCCTAATTTTGGTATTTTTGAATTTAGTGATGAGGTAAAGCTATTTCATGCACTTAAAGAATATATGTTAAAAAATAAGCTGGATAATATTTATAATGCGATGGGAAATGAAAAAGAACCTAAATTTGAATTAATTACTATAGATATAGAAAAAATGGCTAATGTTCCTATTGGTGCAGGTTTAGTTGTTGATGATTTACATAATCCAGAACAGTTAAGTACTATCAGTGAGCGACGAGAAAAAGTAAGTTTATTCGCGGAGCATGAAAATAGAGTTACTGATGATTTACAGCTACAAGCCTCATTGCAACTTATTGATGCTAAGCAGTGGGGAGAAAGAATTGACAAGGCTATGAAGCTGATTGGTGCTAAATATCAGCTTGATAATAAATGGTTAATAAATTTTTCTAACATTAGAAATACCTCGAAAGATAATTATCTAATACAATTTATACACCAAGAAAAAGAAGTTGAATCTCGCTGGATAGAGACCTCAGATAATACATTTTTAGAATTTTCTAACTATTTTAATCAACAAATAGATGAACTGAAAAACTACCATAGTCTGCCAAAGTATGGGAAAGAGAGGATCGATGAGGAGTACTCCATAGAAGGCCTAAATATGGGAATTGCAGTTCAAGCATTAATTCAATGGGCGGATAATAAAAAAAGAAATACCGTGCTAGGTGTTGAAGATAATTTAGGGGTTGCATTAAAAATACACTGTTATGTCAATTACGCGATGATAGTAGATGGCAATGCAAATGATATGTTTAAAATAGCCAATATTGTTAAGTCATTATGGCGAAATGAGGAAATTGCATATAAGAATAGTATGGATACTTTCACATTGAGTATTGCCCGTAGTGAAAATAACGGGATAGGAATTATGTTTAATGGTGTATTAGTTGGGCTGGATATTTATGAATTAACGCAGTCAGATACAGAAATGCAACAAGCGATTTTTGGAACACAATTGGCGTTTGATTCTGCATCGCTGACACTTGGCCTTACATCAATATCGGCAGGAGCAGTTGGTGCAACTGGTATTGCTGCCTTTTGTAGTGCTGGTGGCGTGATAGTAGGGGGCTTAGCGATAGGTTTTAATGCACTTGCTGTCAATTTTGCGGTGATTGCAGAAGACGCTCAAGAGGTGGGGAGATATTTTTATCTGTTAGATAAAGCTTATCAAGGAAATGGGTTTGATTATATCACTGAAAGTAAGCTTTTAGTCGCTAGGCAAGGAGGAGTAGTAGAGCAGGTTGATTTTAAAAATAGTCAAGTGGTCTTTGGTAGTCAGTATATATACCGTTCAGGTGAGCATGAAGCAGGTGGGGGCTATAGAAATTATTTTTTTTGGCCATCATATGCAAATGTGATAAACCATGAACGTGAAAAATCCTTGAATATTCGTGAAGAAATGGGGTACACAGGAAAAAAACATGAGATAGACTTCAATAAGGCAAAAGTTATTATTTTACCTAGTACACCGAAATCTTATATTAATTATGAGCATAATATGTTACCCGGTGCGACTAGCCGGAATGATCGTGGGTTTGATATTTTGAGACGATTGGAAAAAAGTCAGAAATTTGATTTTGATTATTACACCTTTCCATCTGAATATATTATATCGAAAATACAGCAAGAGTATGTTAAAACCAATATAGATATTATATTAGATAGAGCTGAAAGATATGTTGCTATACCAGAATTACCGAAGGAATGGTATGGATTATTGAATTATGAGATGCAAGGAGGTGGGGGAATATATAATATCATACTCAATGATGGTGCGGAAATTACACTATCGAATCAGGATGGTAATGATAATAACTCGAATTGGATTATTAACTCTAGTTTATTATCCAATGATTCAATTAGTTTCTATTCAGGTAAGATAAAAATTGGTGATGCAGTTGTTAATTTTTCGCCCAGTTACCCTATTAATTCGCTAGTTATCATTAGGAAAAATAATGAAATTTGTTCTTTGGATTTGAAGAACCGGAGGCTTGATATCATTTCAGAAGATGCAAGCCAGTGGATGAAAAATCAAGGCTCAGTTAAGGCTCATTTAAGCCAACTCGCGAGGGAAAATAAATTATATGAAAAATATATTACGATAGAAAATTATCAACATAATGGAGTTGATATCGGACGTGCATTTTATGATGTTGAAAAGGATAATATTTTTTATATCGAATCAGGTTATGCATCAGGAAAAATAGCTGTATTATCGGTAGTCGAAGATGGTCTGGCATATATAATCATACCTAATGAGTCGGTTGTTTTTATTATTGATATTAATTTAAATAAAACATTGATTATGTACCGTTTTGATGATGGATTAAAGGAGGTTAAAAAAAATGTTAAGGTATGGAAAGTAAATAATGGTATTTATATGAGCTGTATCTCAAAAGAGAACGGTAATGAAACTAAGAGTGTATATCAATATATTAATAATACACTCTATCTAATAAGTTACTCAACAGATGACTTTATCCCTGATTTTTTTTATTTCAATGGAAGTAATAGAGAAAAAGATAAGTATGTAGAGAGTGGGATAATACAAGTTTCTCCCAAAAAAATGATGCTTAGTTATGAGTCCTATGGCGGTAAGTTAGAAAGTGATAATGTAAAGTTAGCCGATACTATTATGATTTATGGGAAGATGAAAAATGGAAAGAAAATACGGTTTTGGTTGAGAGAAAAAGATTGTAAATTAATTAGAGCAAATATAAAAGAAAGCATTACATATGAAATGGTTAATGTCGAAAGTCCAGAAATGAATAATAATAATAGTGGTCATAGAGGTGTATATGAAGATTTAATTTATGTTGGTAGCCAATACAATAATGAAGGTGAGGAGGTGTTTTATTTTTATAATTCGAATAGCCATTTGATATATTGGCAAAAAGGACTACTATCTAACATAATGGATGAAAATGGTCCGATAGCAGAACGAGTCGAGATCGAAGATGTTATTAATATGATTAACTGGGAAGGGCGTTGCATTGCAATAACTGATGAGGGGGGCGTTTATCGTATATCATCTAATGGGAACCCAACGATTATTGCTGTTAATGAACAGTGGTTAAAAAAATACAATAACTGGTTTAATAAATTAACTTCTCGTTTTGGTAATAATTCAATAATTTCAATTTTAGGCTTAACTGATAAGAAAAATGGTCACAGTCTTTATGCTTGGTACGCAGATGAAGGTCTTTTTATTTCCACAGAATTTTATTCGACTAAAGAAATTGTTTTTTTAGGTTATGACAAATCAACTGAATCAATATTTATTTTTGATAAGGGTAATGGGAAGCTATATCTACACAAAAAAATAGATGCTTCAATTGTTAATCAAGCATTTTCACATGATGGTGTTTTAAATTCCCCTGAGTTAATTAATAAACCTAATGATTTATATCCTGATTTTAAAATTAAAAATGCTGAAATAAGCGGGGGGAATTTAATTTTAAAAACAGAAGGCGATAATGTGATTGTTCATGCTATTAATGATTCTGCGATAGGTAACTGCATAGATAAAAAAAGTGCTGTGTTGATTAAATCGGGAAGTAACAATGATGACTTTTTGACGGTAGATGACAATAATAAAGTAAAAAAAATTATTTTTAATGGTAAAGATGGTCATGATACCTATATTGTTAGTGAGTCGATGTGGAAAGAAAATGAAGTAATAATAATTGACAATAATGCTACTGACCTTAAGGTCGATAACCTTATATGGTTACTCACTGATTTTGATGAAGTGGTTATTAATCGAAATAGAGATGATCTTGTTTTTACTGATATGAAATACCAGACCAAATTAATTTTGCGAGAAGTGTTTGGTTCCCGTGCAAAACAATATCAACACCTAAGTATAGCCTTACCAAGTAAAGTGGAAAATATTGAAATTGAAAAACTCATCATGCGGTATCAAGATTATGGGCCTTTTATGCCCTTATCTGCTTATTATGATGATGAGAATGTGACAGCATCTACTTTAGTTGGTTCTATGTCGCTAATTGGGGCTGATAAAGATACCATGCTAGCTAGTGGATTTAAAAAAACGGAATTGTTAAGTAATATAAACAATATGTTTAGTTCTGAAATGACTATATATTAGCGAGAAAAAAATGCCAGTCGAATGACTGGCAACATTTTAATTAGTTATAGAAAATAAAACAACTGGTTGTTTTATTTTCTATCGGTATTTTTCCTGTTTAGCCTATTATAAAATGGCTATCGCCACCTAATGATAAATTAATTTTTATATTTTGAGAGTAAATAAAATTGTTTTACATTGAAATTGATGACTCTCAAATGAGATGATTTGGCTTAATAGCTTGCTATTTTCTCCTATTTCTAATTGGCTACCTTGGCTATAAGGAGGATCTATTTTAAATTTAGTAACGGCATGAAGCACCGCTTCTCAAGGGGAAATAAAAGTACTTCTGGATGTACTCAGATAATTTTGAACTGCAGTCGAAATATTTAGTACATTTTGCACTTTTCTATTCATTACCTTTCCTTGTAATAATAGTTTTAATCTAAGGTTTAAATAATAGTATATTTTTTGGTTTTAATACAATAAAAAAATATTATAGGTATAGTAAATGTTGTTTTTTATTTAATGGATTCAACATATTTAAATTTTTATATTGGTTTCGTTTAGGTTCTAAATAATATAATGCATATTTTTATTTGTATTTAAAGGGGTTTATATGCATAAGGTAACAGATAATGTCCTATCAATAGAAATTCAATATAATTACTTCTTAAAAGAAAAAATTAATAAATGGTATTCAATAAATAATACTTTTATACAACAAGCAATTTTAGATAAGAATCTAAAATCCGGAGTTATCAGTGGAGTAAGAATCAGAAATAGAGACGCAGATTCAAAAATTAAATTATTCAAATTAAATCCCATTGAATTTTTGGTTAATAACTCAATTAGTACTGATAGTATCACTAAATCAGGAAATCAGCCTCCAAAAGTAGATATTCAGTTTGTGAAAGTTGATCATGATTCCTATGAGATAGAGCCTGTACTGAATAGTTCAGTGAAAGACCCTTCTATGCAAATTGAATCTTATTTATTAGGATATAATGGTGCTAATCAATCCAATATATCTCCAGCTTATATTGATATACCAAAACACCCATCAAAGGCGAAATTTTTATTTACAGGAACTCTCTCAGGTTGTTCCATTATTGTAACTGATCTAGATGAAACAACATATCGAGTTTATCATGATGGTCGAGTTAATAGCTCTATTCTTTATGACAACGTTGTGATGGCAGTAAATTACAAAGATTATCAGTGCCAATATTCTGATGAAGGGCTTGGAATGGCATATATGCAATATGAAAATGGCTCTTGGCAATTAGTATTACAAAAACAGGAATATAAAATTATTGATGGCGTTCCAATCATCACACGAAGAGATGATAAAGCTTCACTTATGGTTCAGTTTCCTTTAGCTCAAGATTCACAAGGTAATATTCAACAATTTATGTTGCTACGTGATGAAAAATACCATGAATTAATGAGGATAGCAAAGGAATGTGGAGTTAGTACCAATATTTTAAATGAAATTAAATATCAAAATAATGATTTTTCATCATATGCTGAAATAGCAAGGCCATGGAATGAATTAATTAAAAAAATAAGAGAGTCAATTCAATCTGAGCTTGATGAACAATTAATTAAACTAGATAAATTAAGGGGTGAAATTGTTGAGTTAAATAGTGAAAATGAAAAATATTCATTGGAATATAACACATTAAAAAATGAATTATCTAACATTGAATTTAGCCATGATTATTTAAAGATGAAATATAATAAATCATTATCTGAAATTCTTAATGTTGAGAGAAATTGGATTTGGCTAAAAATAAAAGAAAAGAAAGGTATAGATTCAGTTGTAGACCATGAATACGATAATTCAGTCAAACTCGGAGGGAAAAATAAATTAGACATACCTATAGAAAAAAGATTTAAATTGGTTGTTAGAAATGACAGTACATTAAATAATAGCTTATTTTTTAGTGGCTATAATAACTATGAGAGTATCAATTTTAATTTTTCTACGGAAAAATTATCGTCATTAGAGTTAAAAAAAATATATTTAAATGGAGAGTTAACAATTGAGCAAAAAGGGGCTTTAAGTCATTATATTGAGATTAAATTTGAAAGCGAATACAGTGCTTATGTTCTTAATAAAAGTAAGGAAATAAAAGATTTTTTCATTAAATTTGGTAGTATAAATGCACGTCTTATTCCTCAGGATTTTTATTTATTATCTGTAAAGGATAATAATGGAGGTCGATGTTATCCATTAGTTAGAGCTATGGCAGTCGCCTTAGCAAGAGAAGATAAAAAAGGGGCAGATAATCTGATTGATAAACTATTTTATGCAACATCTTCTCCCAAAGAACTCGATTCAGTATTGTTAAAGAAAAGCTTAATTGCATTACATTCAAATGTACCCGCAAACCAAGCATCTTCATCAAATGGAGTATTAAATTTAAAAGAAATTCAATATATGTTCTCTAAATATAACTCAACAGTAATGTATTCCCTCAATACAATGAGTCATGCCATGCTACTAGGTAAGATTGTGAAGGAAGAGGAGGTTAAATATTATTTTTATGATCCAAACTTTGGAATATTTGAATTTAATGACGAAGCTAAGTTATTTTCAAGTTTGAAAAAATATTTGTTAATAAAAAAAATGGCTGAATTTTATAATGCAATGGGAAGTGAAACAGAACCTAAATTTGAATTAGTGACTATTGATATCAAAAGAATGGCAGATGTTCCTATTGGTTATGGTTTAGTGGTTGGTGACTTACATAATAAAAATGAGTTAAGTGTAGTAAGTGAGCAACGAGTAAAGGTAGACTTATTTATTGAAAATGAAAATATTATTAATCATGATTTACAATTAAAAGTATCATTACAAATACTTGATGCAAAGCAGTGGGGAGAAAGAATTGATGCTGCAATCAGAAAAATTACTCAAGAATATCGATTGGATAATAAATGGTTAATTAATTTTTTTAATATTGTAAGGCTAGATGATAACAATTATCGCATACAATTTATTCACCAAGATCAAACTATAGAGCCTCGTTGGGTTGAGACATCAGATCATACATTTATGGAGTTCTCTCATTATTTTAACCAACAACTCGCTGAAGTGAAAAATAACGATATATTTTTTAAGCGGAATTTGTCAGCAGGGAAATATCCCGTAGATGTTGAATCTGCTGATGGCTTAAATTCGGGAATTGCTATTCAAACATTAATTCAATGGGCTAGTAATAAAAATCGTGCCTCTTTGCAAGGAGCTGAGTCTAATTTAAGCATTGCTTTAAAAATTCATAGCTACACTAATTATACGATGATGGCACATGGTATTGCGAATGATATGGCCAAAGTGACCAATGTGGTTAAATCATTATGGCAAGACGGTGCTGATATATTTAAAAATAATACGCATAGTTTTGCTAATACAGTTGCTCATACAGCAAATGAAGGCGTTGGGCTTGTTTTTAATGGCGCCTTAGTTGGGTTAGATATTTATGAACTAACACAATCTGAGACGGCATCGCAAAAGGCGATTTTTGGAACTCAGCTGGGATTCGACTCCACGGCATTAGCTCTGGGTATTACGTCTATATATACTGGTGCTATTGGGGCTACAGGTATAGCGGCGTTTTGTAGCAGTGGAGCTGTTATACTTGGGGGCTTGACTATAGGTTTTACTGCGCTAGCTAAAAATTTTGGGATTATTGCTGAAGATGCTCAAGAAGTTGGTCACTATTTTTATCTTTTGGATAAAGCTTATCAAGGGAATGGATTTGATTTTATCGAAAATGGCTCTCTTTTAGTTGCAAAGCAAGGCGCGGTAATAGAAAAAATTGATTTTCAAAATAACCAAATGGTTTTTGGGAGCCAGTATATATATCGTTCTGGAAAACATGAGGCAGGTGGTGGTTATCGGAATTACTTTTTCTGGGCATCATATGCAAATGTAATAAACCATGATCGCAAAGATGCACTAAATGTTCGTGAAATAATGGAATACATGGAAAGTATTCACAGTGTCGACTATGATAAAGCTGAAATTATTATTTTACCTGGGACACCTAAGTCTTATATTAACTATAATCATAGTATGTTACCAGGAGCAACGACTCGGGGAGATTCTGGTTTTAATGTACTTAGGCGTATGGAAAAAAGCAAAAAATTTGATTTTGATTATTATGTTTTTCCATCTGAATATATTATATCAAAATTAAAACAAGAGTATATCAAAACAAATATTGATGTTTTATTAGATGCTCATAAAAGAAAGATAGCCATTCCTAGAATTCCTAAAGAATGGTATGGGTTATTAAATTATACTATTGAAAGTGTTGGCGAGGATTATGAGATAATCCTCAATGAAGGAGTAGAGTTAACACTGAAAAATAAGTTTGTTAAAAATAAAAAATCTAATCTGGTTATCAATGCGACATTACTAAATAGTGATGTTACTCATATTTTAAATGATCAATTAATTATCGGAGGAATAACTATTCATATTGATTCAAGCTCTGAATATGGGTCAGTAACGATAGTTGGGAAAAATAATGAAATAAGATTGGTTGATTTTACTAATATGAGATCTGACATTATCCAAGAGGATGCTAACCAATGGGGTAATAGTCAGGGATCAATTGATGAGTATTTGGATGAATTAGCTAAAAAAAATGAATTACATGAAAAATACATTATTGTTGAAAATTATAAATTTAATGGAGTAGAAGTAGGGCGAGCCTTTTACGATGTTAAAAATAAAAGGATGATTTATCTTAAGTCTGGTTATGCTAAAGGAAGTCTAACATTATTAGAAGCCGTGATTGACGGCAAAGCTTATCTTAAATTACCTGATAAATTAGTTGTTGCTATTGTAGATATCAATACAAATAAAACTTTAGCGATGTATT
Source organism: Providencia sp. PROV141 (assembly GCF_028481645.1). Lineage (NCBI taxonomy): Bacteria > Pseudomonadati > Pseudomonadota > Gammaproteobacteria > Enterobacterales > Morganellaceae > Providencia > Providencia sp. PROV141. The sequence continues at coordinate 70,069 of NZ_JAMPPR010000015.1, forward strand.
CCTTTGGGACGAGTTTTGATGGCCGCACTAAAAATATTAAAGTGTGGCAGGTCGATAATCAGGTTTATATAAGTTGCACTACAATTAAAGATAAATTTAAAGTTGAGAGCGTTTATCAATGTAATAATAATAGCCTCTATTTGCTGAGTATATCTACGATTGGTTTTATACCATCTGATTTAGATATAAATAATAAAAATAAGTTGGTTGAAAGTATTAAGGAAAAGCTATCGCCTTTTTATTATTCTAATATAGATAATAACTATAGTTTTAATAGTCAAGTATTAACTAATAAAGAAATTAAACTAGCTGATATAATTATGTTTTCTGGTGAAATTCCAGGGGAAAAAAATATACGCTTTTGGTTAAGGAACAAGGATGGGGTTATAATTAATGCTAATATAAAGGAGAGTGGTTCATCTGAGGTAGGACATATAGGTCTAAACTTAGATGTAAGTAATTATAAAACTATGTCTAACTATTTGATTTATATTGGCGGTGAATATAATTCTAAAGGAATAGAAGTGTTTTATTTTTATAACACGGAGAGCCATATTCTTTATTGGCAAGAAGATGCCTTGCTAAATGAATCAGATAAAAATAATACAATTGCACACGCTGCTGAGCTTAAAAATATCATTAATGTAGTTAATAGGGATGGCCGTTGTATAGCAACAACCCAAGAAGGTGCTATTTATCACATATTACCTAACGGGAAACCAAACTTGATAGCAGTAAATAAACTATGGCTAAAAACACACAAGAATTGGTTTGCTGAATTAACAAATCGCATTGGTGATAACAGCGTTATTTCCATTTTAGGGCTAACAAATAAAGAAAATAACCAGAAAATATTTACTTGGTATATGAATGGAAATTTATTTGTTTCAATTAGATTTTCTTCAAATCAAAAATTGAAATTTTTAGGTTGTGACGAAAAAAAGGAATCTATATATTTATTTGATATGGATAGTGGGAAATTATACATGCAAGAAAAATTAAGAACTTCAACTATCAAACAAGCATTTACTAGCGAAGGTATTTTGATATCTCCGGAGTTAATCAATTCATCGCATCGTTTATATTCGGAATTTATTTATAAAGATGCAAATCGATGTGGGGATAATTTAATTTTAAAAACTGTAGATGATGATGTAGTTATTCACTCTATAAATAATTTGACTAACTATGAAAAAACAAACGAGGGAAAGTCAGTTCTGATTAAGTCAGGCGATGATGATGATAATATTTTATCTGTATATGAAAGCAGTGATATTAAGAAAATTATTTTTCATGGTGAAGAAGGTAATGATACTTACGTTATTAGTGCGGACATGTGGAAAGATAGCAGAGTTATCGTTATTGATAATCACTCAGTTGACCTTAAAATTGATGAGGCTATATTCTTAATCGATGACTTGGATGAAATATTAGTTAATCGAAATAATAATGATCTGGTGTTTACAGACAAGAGATACAATACAAAGTTAATTTTTAGGCAGGTTTTCGGTTTACATGCAAAGCAACATCAACATTTAAATATAATTGTTCCAAACAAAGTCGAAAATATTGCACTTGATAAGCTATTACAACGATATGAGCAATATGGTTCTTTTATGTCGCTGTCGACTTATTATAATTATGACGCTATTAATAACTCAAATTTGGGTGAATCTATAGTTTCTATGAAGGAAGATAAAAGCGTATATGGCCAAGGAATTATCGGCGATAAAAAAATGAGTCGAGCCGATAGGATTTTAGCTATAGAAATGGAGTAGTATTTATTAAAAAAATGCCAGTCATTAGACTGGCATTTTATAAGTAACAGTTAGCTGTTAGCTGTTAGCTGTTGGCGGATGGCTGTGCTCAATGTCCTCTGATTTCTTCGAGAAACGGCGACGGATCACCACGAAGAATACTGGAACGAAGAAGATAGCCAGGGAGGTCGCTGCGAACATTCCCCCAAGAACACCAGTACCTACGGAGTTCTGGGATGCAGAACCTGCACCATTACTAAACACTAGTGGGATAACACCTAACATAAAGGCGAGTGATGTCATCAGAATGGGTCGTAAACGCATTTTAACTGCATTCAGTGTTGCTTCGACTAACCCTTTACCTTCTTTTTCCATCAAGTCTTTGGCAAATTCAACAATCAGTATTGCGTTTTTCGCCGAGAGACCAATGGTGGTTAAGAGTCCCACTTTAAAGTAAACGTCGTTGTCTAAACCGCGAACACTGGTGAACAATAACGCACCAATAATACCTAATGGAACCACTAACATAACTGAGAATGGAACAGACCAGCTTTCATATAGAGCAGCCAGACACAGGAATACCACTATCAAAGAGATCGCATACAGTGCAGGGGCTTGGTTACCTGCTAAACGTTCTTGATAAGACATACCCGTCCACTCGTAACCAATTCCTTCAGGCAGGTTTTCAGTGGTGAGTTTTTCCATTAACAGCATCGCATCACCTGTACTTTTCCCAGGCGCTGCTTGGCCTTGAATATTCATCGCAGGGACACCGTTATAACGTTCTAAACGTGGTGAGCCATACTTCCAAGGATCTTTGGATTCGTCCATAAATGCAGAGAACGGAACCATTTTACCTTGGTTATTACGAACATACAGGTTACTGATGTCAGAAGGTAACATACGGCTTTCTGCGTCACCTTGTACGTAAACTTTCTTCACACGACCGCGGTCGATAAAGTCATTCACGTAGCTTCCACCAAACATAGAACTCAATGTTGCGTTGATATCACTGATAGCGACACCTTGAGCCTGTGCTTTTTGTTGGTCAATATAAATACGGTATTGCGAAGTATCATCCTGACCATTTGGACGAACACCTTGAAGCATTTCTGGGTGCTGAGCTGCCAATCCAAGTAACTGGTTACGGGCTTGCATCAGTTTATCATGCCCCAAGTTACCTTTATCGACTAACTCAAAGTCAAACCCGTCTGCGGTACCTAACTCAACAATCGCTGGTAGGTTAAAGGCGTAAATCAAGGCCTCTTGTTTTTGTGACAGTGCGATATTCGCACGCTGCACAATCGCATCAACGTGGTTTTCATCGCCTTTACGTTCGCTCCAATTTTTCAGAACGACGAAGGCAAGACCCATATTTTGTCCTTGACCTGCGAAGCTAAAGCCTCCAACGGTAAAGACCGACTCAACGTTTTTAGCTTCTTCGGTATGGTAGTAGTTATTCACTTCATCCAGTACCGCTTGGGTTTGTTCTTGCGTTGAACCTGGTGGTAATTGGATCATTGACAAGAATACCCCTTGGTCTTCCGCAGGTAAGAAGGAAGACGGTAAGCGGACAAACATGAACGCCATACCAACCACTAACAGTAGGTAAATCACGAGATAACGGCCAGTACCGTTAAGCATGCGGCTTACACTATCAGTGTAGTGGTGTGCTTGTTTTTCAAATGTGCGGTTAAACCACCCAAAGAACCCTTTCTGGCTACCATGGCTGCCTTTTTCAATTGGCTTCAACATGGTGGCACACAGTGCTGGCGTTAAGATCATCGCAACCAGTACTGATAAGATCATGGAGGATACAATGGTAATTGAGAACTGACGGTAAATTGCCCCTGTAGAACCGCCAAAGAAGGCCATAGGAATAAATACCGCAGACAGCACCATTGCAATACCGACTAACGCACCTTGGATTTGACCCATTGATTTTTTGGTCGCTTCTTTTGGTGATAAGCCTTCTTCTTGCATAACACGCTCCACGTTCTCAACAACAACGATGGCGTCATCGACGAGAAGCCCGATGGCGAGTACCATCGCGAACATGGTCAAGGTGTTTATGGAATAACCAAATGCCGACAAGATAGCAAAGGTACCTAACAATACGACAGGTACTGCAATCGTTGGTATCAGTGTTGCACGGATGTTTTGTAGGAACAAATACATTACAACAACAACCAGCATGATTGCTTCTACTAACGTTTTAACCACTTCGTTAATTGAAATTTTAACGAATGGGGTTGTATCGTATGGATAAACAATCTCTAACCCTTGAGGGAAGAAAGGTTTCATTTCCTCAAGCGCAGCACGAACGTTATTAGACGTATCTAATGCGTTCGCTCCCGTTGCCAGTTTAATACCGATACCTGCTGCGGGCTTACCATTAAAGCGGGCAATCGTACTATAGTTTTCAGCACCTAATTGAACCTCAGCAACATCCTTAATACGTACTTGTGAACCATCTTGGTTTACACGTAATAAAATATTGCTAAATTCTTCAGGGCTATTTAGCCGTGTCTGCGCAATGATAGAAACGTTTAAACGCTGATTTGCTACAGATGGTGAACCACCGAGTTGTCCTGCTGCGACTTGGTTATTTTGAACTTTAATCGCATTAATGACATCCGTAGTGGTCATATTGTACTTAACGAGTTGCTCTGGTTTTAACCAAATACGCATCGCATATTGGGTACCGAACAGTTGAGTTTCACCTACACCGTTAACTCGGCTAAGTGGGTCTTTAATATTTGACCCTACATAGTCGGCAATATCATATTGCCCCATTGAGCCATCGTTAGAAACGAAACCCGCAACCATTAAGAATGAACTAGTTGATTTATCGACACTAATACCTTGTTGCTGAACTTCTTGTGGCAACAATGGCATCGCCAGTTGCAATTTGTTTTGCACCTGTACTTGCGCGATATCACCATCAGTTCCTGCTTCAAATGTCAGCGTAATGCTAGCAGAACCTGATGAATCACTGCTCGATGACATATATACCAAGTTATCGATACCGTTCATGTTCTGTTCGATAACCTGCGTTACTGTATTTTGTACCGTCTCAGCATCCGCTCCCGGATAGTTAGCTGAAATAGAAACAGCTGGTGGCGCGATGGTCGGGTACTGCGAAACAGGTAACTGGATAATTGCCAACAGACCAGCAAGCATGGTGATAATGGCAATTACCCACGCAAAAATTGGTCTTTCTATAAAAAACTTAGGCATTAATCAGCCGCTCCCTTATTTAGACTTTTCTTCAGGTTTTGCCTGATTGTCTATGGATTGCGTTTCTAAGTTTGCTTCCTTAGGATTCACAACAATTCCTGGTTTGATTTTTTGCAAGCCGATGACGATGACGCGATCACCTGCTTGTAGACCTTCAGTGACCAGCCATTTGTTGCCAATCGCTTGTCCAGCTTTAACTTTTCTGACTTCAACTTTATTCTCAGCGCCAACAACCATGACTTGAGAAGTACCTTGAGCCGTACGAGACAAGCCTTGTTGCGGAACTAGAATCGCATTGTCAATAACACCATCTTCTAATACAGCACGAACAAACATACCTGGAAGTAACTCTTTATTCGGGTTAGGGAACATGGCTCTCATTGTGATAGACCCTGTTGTTTCATCAACAGTGACATCAGAGAATTCCAGAACACCTTTTTGTGCGTATTCTTGACCGTTGTTGTTGATCAAGCTGACAGGCGCTTTTCCTGATTCTCGCTGTACAGCGCCTTTCGCTATCTCATTTTTGAGGCGTAAGAAATCGTCACTCGATTGCGTTACGTCAACATAGATAGGATCAAGTTGCTGAACACGCATTAATTCAGTGGTTTGCCCTGTTGATACTAAAGCCCCTTCAGTCACATTCGATTTGCCAGTACGGCCGCTAATCGGTGCAGTCACTTTGGTATAATTCAGGTTGATACGTGCAGTTTCAACCGCCGCTTCAGCCGCTTTGACGGCAGCGAGTGCTTGCGCATAGGTTGAAGTCGCTTGGTCGTATTCCTGACGACTAATGTAATTAGTCCCTAACAATGGTTTATAACGCTTCACCGTTAATGCAGCCAGATTCGCATTAGCTTGTGCTTTTGCTAGCTCCGCTTTTGCGCTGTCATAAGTTGCTTGGAATGGTGCCGGGTCAATTTGGTATAAAGATGTCCCTGCTTCTACGTCGCTACCTTCTTTATAGTTGCGCTTCAATATGATGCCACTAACCTGAGGACGAACCTCGGCAACACGAAATGCGGATGTACGGCCTGGTAACTCGGTTTTGAGCGTCAGAGGTTCGGCTTTAAGCGTAACAATTCCTACTTCAGGCGCCGGGCGTTCTCCGCCACCTTGTTGTTCATCGTTACAACCGGATAGAGCCAAGCCACCTGAAAGAACTAACAGAGCCAGAGGTAACACCCCTCTGTTTTTTCGCATAAGTTAACCTCAATTAATCAATATGAGTTCAAAACAAAAATAAGAAAAATGGTAAACAATATGATTTATCACTGTGCTATAGTACAAACATACACGAATGTATGTAAATCAGCTTTCGATAGAAACGGGTCACAATGGCACGAAAAACTAAACAACAGGCTGAAGAAACCCGTCAGGAAATATTAGATGCTGCCATCAAAACATTCTCTGAACGAGGAGTTTCTGCCACATCATTAGCCGATATTGCAAAAGCAGCGGGGGTTACCCGAGGTGCAATATATTGGCATTTCAAAAACAAAGTTGATCTCTTTTATCAAGCTTGTGAATTTGGTGATAACCAAATAGTACAAGCTGAAGAATATTATCGTTCTAAATATACCAACGATCCACTTTCAATACTAAGAGAATTATTAGTTTATATTTTGACTGATTTTATTGAAAGCCCTAAAAACCGCGCTTTGATGGAAATTTTCTTTTTGAAGTGCGAATTAGTTGGCGAAATGGCAGAGTTAGTTGATTTTAAACGCGCTAATTACGTCGCAAGCCAATGCCGAATTGTGGATAACTTGACCGCCTGTATTGATGCGGGGCAGCTTCCTGCAGACCTTGATGTGGAGTGTGCCGCGATTATGATCCGCTCATTAATGTCTGGTTTGTTAGAAAACTGGCTACTCCAATCAGAAAATTTTAATATTAATCAACATACAATTACATTGGTTGATACACTATTAGAAACACTAAAATGTAATACCGCAATCCGGTTAAAACCCATTCAAACTGAATAAGTGGAGTCCGACATGACCTCTATCTTGATTATTGCCAACGGGGCACCTTACGGCAGTGAAACATTGTTCAACTCATTGCGATTAGCGATAACGTTAAAAGAGCAAGAGCCACAGTTAGATTTAAAAATTTTTCTGATGTCAGATGCAGTGACAGCAGGTTTAGCGGCTCAAAAGCCTAAAGAAGGCTATAACCTTCAACAAATGTTAGAAATTTTAACGGCACAAAATGTTCCCGTTAAATTATGTAAAACTTGTACAGATGCCCGTGGTGTGAGTGAATTAACCCTTGCTGATGGTGTTGAAGTTGGTACATTGGTCGAGCTTGCAAGCTGGACATTAACGGCTGATAAAGTATTAACTTTCTAATATTCTACGTAAAATGTGTTTGGTTAGGTAAAATTAGGTGCTGATAGGCTATTATCGGCACTTTGTTTAATTAAGCAACGTATTATTCGTATAAAGGAATGCCATTATGATGAAACAACAATGGAAGTGGCAGCAGTTAGTATCAATCATACTGTTCTTTTTCATCGCATCTTTTTCCAGCTCAATTACGGCATTAACGTCAAATAGCTTACCCAGCAAGAATGAAATAAAAAGTGCACTCAATGCATTGAATAAAAAAAGCTCACTCAGTGAGGAAGATAAACTTGTTCTCGCCGACCTGGAAAAAACCTCAGATTTTTATAACGAATTGGATAAACTCGAGCAACGAACGGCTGATCTGCAAAAAAAACTCAGTAGCGCGAGTGAAGAATCAAAACAAGCTGCGCAAGGTTTGTTGCAAATAAAAAATGAAAATGAGCAACTTACTGAAAATTTTCTACGAAAAATACAAGATAGCTCTCTTTCACAATTAGAAGCATTACAAACCTCCTACTTAGAAAATCTGCAAACAGAACAAAATGACCTCGCAACCTATAGTAGCCAATTAATTGGCTTACAAACGCAGCCTGAAAGGGCACAAGCGATGATGTTGGAAAATGCGAGGCGATTGCAGGAAATTCGTAATGAGCTAAATAGTTCATTAAATGAATCTGTGAATTTAAGGCCGACTCAAATCACAATGCTGCAAGTTGAACAGTATTTATTACAGCAGCAAAATGAATATCAAAAACGTATCCTACAGACGAATACCCAATTACAAGATGTGCTGCAAAAACAGCGTGATTATACCGCAGCATATATTGAACAATTGGAACATCATATTCAGCAAGTACAAAATGCGATAAGCCATCGCCGCTTAAATGACTCCCAATCAACGGTGCGTGAAGCATTAAGTACTTCTGAAACCGATATCAAAGCCCAACAAAATCCCCTTATTCAGAAAGAAATTGGGATTAATAATGCGCTGAGCGACCGGTTAATCGCAGTGACAGAAAATAGCAATAAATTGGTTCAAAATGGTATCCGTGTAAAAACCTGGCTCGAAAGAGCGACACAATCAGAACGAAATCTAAAAGAACAAATTAATGTATTACGCGGTAGCTTATTGCTTTCACGAATTTTGTTTCAACAACAAATTGACTTACCACCTGATATTCTAACGAAAAATTTACCCACAACGATCGCCGATTTGCGACTTGAACAATTTGATGTTAACCAACAGCGTGATGAGCTTTACCAACCTAATGATTATATTACGAAGTTGGAACAGCAATTTGAAATAAAAGCCGGGGATGAGTCTACAAACAGCACATTATTATCAACGGAAGATAAATCCACATTATTGAAATTATTAGAAGTTCGTCGTGGGTTATTAGATGAACTTAACCAGCAGCTTGGCGGGCAAATTTCCCAAGCAATTAACCTACAATTGGATCAAAACCAATTATTGAGTGTGGTGGGGTCGCTTGAAAATACCTTGGCGCAGCAAATATTTTGGGTGAATAGTAACAAACCGATTGATTTGGAATGGGTGAAAGCTTTCCCTGAAGCCGCAGCGACACAAATTAACAGCTTTGATTTTAGTTTATCAAACCGCAGCATTAAACGGGGTGTGAGTAATTCACTGTTAGTGGTTATTCCACTTGTTTTGGTTGCGCTACTGTTTATTTGGTTTAATCGTAAAATTAATAATCGATTGCAAGATATTGACCAACGGCTTTCCAGTTTACGCAATGATAGCGTGCTAAGTACACCATTTGCGATCCTGCTGACATTAATGCAAACATTGCCTATTTCACTGTTTTTACTCGCATTTGGTTACTGGTTTTTGAAAACAGGGAATGTACAAGGCCCATTTTTCTGGCAGTTCAGCCAACAGTTAGCGATATTTTGGGCGTTATTTGAGCTGACGTTTCGTGTGTTAAGGCCCCAAGGTATCGCACAAAAGCATTTTGGTATTGAAAAAGAGAAAATATCTCAGACACGACGTCGAATGATTAGGTTATCGATTCCTTTGGTGCCACTTATTTTCTTTTCTACTTATGGTGTTAGCAACCCACTAAAAGTGTCTGAGGACGTGATTGGCCAGTTAATTGTGCTGGTTTCCCTTATACTGTTGTGTATCTTTACAATCCCATTCTGTAAACAGGTTTGGCAAGAGAAAGGTAGCCACTTAACGCGCAGTATTGTCATGACATTACTGACTTTTTCGCCATTAATTTTAGTGGGCTTAATGATGGCGGGGTATTACTACACGACATTGCGTTTGGCTAATCGTTGGTTAGATAGCCTCTATCTTTTACTCCTGTGGTATATCACTTACAATGCTTGCTTAAGGGGACTAACACTGGTTGCTCGTAAGTTGGCATATCAACGTGCCATAGAACGTCGTGCGATGTTGAAGCAAGAAGATGTTGAAAACGAACCCATTAAAGAGCCACCAATGACCATCGAGTTGATTAGCCAGCAATCGCTACGCCTTACAACGATGGTATTGTTTATTATCTTTGCTTTAGCGTTTTATGCTATTTGGTCTGACTTCATCACCATTTTCTCTTTCTTAGATAGCGTGAATTTGTGGAGCTATACCACCACATCGGCAGAAGGGGGAAATATCTTACAATTCGTGACGTTAGCGAATTTAATATTGGCTCTTGTGATCATCATTGTGTCTTGGGTGATGACGCGAAATCTCCCTGGGCTATTGGAAGTATTGGTATTATCACGGTTAAAACTCCGTCAGGGTTCTACTTATGCGATTACGACAATATTAACCTATATTATCGTGGGGATTGGCGCGATAGCCTCGTTAGGGATGATCGGCGTGACATGGAATAAATTGCAATGGTTAGCCGCTGCTTTAACTGTCGGGTTAGGGTTTGGCTTACAGGAAATTTTTGCCAACTTTGTCTCAGGGATCATTTTACTATTCGAACGGCCGATCCGTATTGGGGATACAGTGACTATTGGGACTTATTCAGGAACGGTTAGTAAAATTCGTATTCGTGCGACAACCATCGTCGATTTTGATCGTAAAGAAGTGATCATTCCGAATAAAGCTTTTGTGACTGAGCGGTTGATCAACTGGTCGTTATCAGACACCGTCACGCGTATCACGATTGCGATCGGCGTGGCATATGGTTCTGATCTAGATAAAGTGAAGCGGGTCTTATTATCCGCAGCAACCAATAATAACAAGGTGATGACCGAACCCGCTCCCAATGTCTATTTCACCAGTTTTGGCGCCAGTACGTTAGACCATGAATTACGTTTTTATGTACGGCAAATTGGTGACCGTGGCGTGACAAGTGATGAAGTGAATCGCGCGATAGACAAATTATGTCGAGAAAATGACATTGATATTGCATTCAACCAGTTAGAGGTTCATTTGCATAATAATAAAGGTGATGAAATGCAAGAAGTGAAGCGAACACCTAAAGATAGTGATGGTGAAACGCACTAGGCCCGTTAAGTTTCTTTGGTGCAAGTAGCTTGTGCTGCTTGCACTTGTTTTGACATATAATCATTTTTCACAATTTCAAGTGCTTTGAGAACCACATCGGTGTCTATCTCAGCGGTTTCTAATAAGTAGATTAAATCAACAGCAAGTTGGACTTCTTGTGGCGCATCTTTGAGTGAACTCATACTGATTCCTTCCAATATTTAATCAAAATATTGATTTTCCTGATGTTCAATGGCTTTCTCAATACGTAAAAGTGCTTGGCGGCAACGGTACAAACGGCCAGCAAGTACAGCGAGTTCTTTTTGGCACTGGTGTTGTAGACGGTGGTCAGTTAGCTCACTTAAATGAAGCTCTTTTTCACTTACCATGGCTTGTAAGCGTCGTTCATAGTCTTGGTGTTGTGATAAACGTTCATATAAATCAATCTGTTCCTTTTTCTTAGTAAAGCTGGATTCTTTTTCACGTAAAGCTTGTGTTGAAATCTCCCGAGAAATGGCTTGTATTTGGTGGACAATTTTCTCCGTCAGGAAATTGACCTGCTCGCTGTGGTTTAACGTTACGCTATGGCACAATTGCTGATACAAGGTCTGTAATTCATTTTGGCAATCGCCTAAACGGGTAGATTTGCGGCTAAACAATTGCATGTCGAAGCGTGAATGTGAAAACTCAAGGTCTTTTATGGGGTCAACTCGAGTTTTCAATTCATCAATCTGCTTTTTTAACGCATCTAAAAGAGCGGGGATTTTCATTTTTTGTTCTCATTAAGTGTCAAAAATAGCGGAATATTGATATTCAGCAACAAAACTGATGCCAAATTGACGGCTTCTTATTGCATTTTTATGGTACTTTACATAGATTCTACACTTTCGTGTTTACTACATGGCTTTTATTATGACCGCTAAAGAGCAACAACTGCAATTGATTAAAGAAAGTATCGCATCTATCCAAGATTATCCAATCGAAGGTGTGATTTTTCGTGACATTACCACTTTATTAAATAACCCTGCTGCATACCAAGCAACAATTGATATGTTAGTCGAACATTATCAAAATAAAGGCGTCACTAAAATTGTAGGAACTGAAGCGCGTGGTTTTCTATTCGGCGCTCCAGTCGCATTACGTTTAGGCGTAGGTTTTGTCCCTGTGCGTAAAAAAGGGAAATTACCACGTGAAGTATTAAGTATGACTTACGACCTCGAATATGGCACCGATACGCTTGAAATCCATAAAGACAGCATCAACCCTGACGATAACGTCTTAGTTGTTGATGATCTACTCGCGACAGGTGGTACAGTGGAAGCAACGGTGAAAATGATCAAACAGCTTGGTGCTAATGTTGTGGATGCGGCATTTATCATCTGTTTACCTGATCTTGGCGGCGTTGAGCGTCTACAAAAAGAAGGTGTTTCTTCGTATAGCCTTGTTGAGTTCCCAGGCCACTAATCTTTATTTTCCCTCTATTTTTATCACAGCCTCGCTGTATAGGTTGAGGCTGTGGTAGCATGGTACTATGATTATATATATTCACGTACCATGTTAAATGACAGTGGAATCCATGAGCTATCAGGTACTTGCCCGTAAGTGGCGCCCCCAAAAATTTTCAGACGTTGTTGGTCAACAGCACGTTTTGACTGCACTCGCTAATGGGCTAACGCATCAGCGGCTTCATCATGCCTATCTTTTCTCCGGTACACGTGGCGTAGGAAAAACGACGATTGCTCGCCTGTTTGCCAAAGGCCTTAATTGCGAAACAGGGATAACTGCATCGCCTTGTGGGCAATGCGCCAATTGCCTTGAAATAGAGCAAGGGCGATTTGTCGATTTAATTGAAATTGACGCAGCCTCTCGTACTAAAGTCGAAGATACTCGTGAATTATTAGACAATGTCCAATATGCACCGGCACGTGGGCGCTTCAAAGTTTATTTAATTGACGAAGTACACATGTTGTCTCGTCATAGTTTCAATGCGTTATTAAAAACCCTTGAAGAACCACCTGAACATGTGAAGTTTTTGTTGGCGACGACTGACCCGCAAAAACTCCCTGTGACCATTTTGTCCCGCTGCTTGCAATTCCACTTAAAAGCGTTAGATGTCACGCAAATCAGTGAGCAACTTGAACTCATCCTGAATGCAGAAAATATTGAACATGATCAACGTGCTCGCCAGCTGATAGCAAGAGCGGCAGATGGCAGTTTACGTGATGCATTAAGCTTAACTGACCAAGCCATTGCTATGGGACAAGGGAAAGTTACGGCTGATATAGTTAGCCAAATGCTAGGAACCCTTGATGACGAACAGCCATTAGCCATTATTGAAGCACTAGTACGTGCTGATAGCATGGCGGTGATGGAACAGGTAGAGCAAGCTGCTAGTCGCGGTGCGGATTGGGAAAACTTGCTGGTGGAAATTCTGTCGCAATTACACCGTATAGCAATGATCCAACTGCTTCCTGCAGAACAAGAAACAGACCCATCATCGACAGAAGGGCGGTTACGGCAGGTTGCAAGGGTAATTTCCCCTGCAGATCTCCAATTGTTTTACCAAACGTTGTTAGTTGGAAGAAAAGAACTACCCTATGCCCCTGAGCGGCGTATGGGGGTTGAAATGGCACTATTACGTGCATTAGCTTTTCATCCTAAAAATGTGATTGCTGAAATTGAAGCACCGCCGCAGGTTATTCCACAAGTAGCTACCCAGTCAGCGCCGCCAGTGGCATCAAATATGTCCCAAAGGGTGCCTCCGACACAAGCACGAGCGGAAAACCTGCCAGACAATAGCCCAACATTACAGTTATTGAAGGCGAGGCAGGCGTTACAATCTCCCCAAAGTGAGGATCCTAGCCCAAAAAAGGCTAAACCGGTGATGCCTGAAAGGGCTAAGCCGGCGGCATCAGCACTGGAAAGGCTGGCCGCCGTGACCAGCAAACATCAACAAAATGTGGAAAATAGAGCCGCTCAGGCAGCAAAACCACAAAAACCAAAGCAGTACCAATGGAAGCCGCAAAATGAAGAGGCGATGGCTCCAAAAGAAGCGGTAACAACGCCAAGCGGAATCAAAGAGGCGTTGGAATATGAAAAAACGCCTGAATTAGCCGTTAAAATCATTGAAGAAGGGCGAATTCGGGATAGCTGGTCAGGGAAAATCGCAAAATTAAATATTCCCAAACTGGTTGAACAATTAGCTTTGAATTCATATATAGAAGAATTAAGTGAGTCGCAAATTGTTTTACATTTGCGCTCGGCTCAGAAGCACCTCGATAAACCATCGGCACACAAAGTGTTGGAAGAAGCTCTGAGTGAACAATATGGTCGTACTGTTGAACTGAAAATCGTTCATGATGATAATAGCGAGGTGAAAACCCCGCTAGAATGGCGACAGGCGATTTATGAAGAAAAACTGGCACAAGCGCGCCAGTCTATTATTGCGGATAAAACGATTCAAAAACTGCGCTCAATGTTTGATGCGCAATTAGATGAAGAGAGTATTCGCCCCGTTTAACGCTACAGTCTCATTATTAAGCTGTAGCCTCAGTTGTGAGAGATAACTATGTTTGGTAAAGGTGGATTGGGTAACCTGATGAAACAGGCCCAGCAAATGCAAGATAAAATGCAAAAAGTTCAGGAAGAAATCGCTCAACTAGAAGCTACAGGCGAATCTGGTGCTGGGTTAGTTAAAGTGACGATTAATGGCTCACATAACTGCCGCCGTGTTGAGATTGACCCTAGCTTGCTCGAAGACGACAAAGAAATGTTAGAAGATTTGATTGCCGCAGCATTTAATGATGCTGCACGTCGTATCGAAGAAACTCAGAAAGAAAAAATGGCGAGTGTTTCCAGTGGTATGCAATTACCACCAGGCTTTAAGATGCCATTCTAATGCAAACAAGTCCGCTTCTTGAATCGTTGATGGAAGCTCTGCGCTGTCTTCCGGGGGTTGGCCCCAAGTCAGCGCAGCGAATGGCTTTTCATCTTTTACAGCGTGACCGCAGTGGTGGAATGCGTTTAGCGCAATCGCTCACTCGAGCCATGTCTGAAATAGGTCACTGCCGTGATTGCCGAACATTTACAGAACAAGATATCTGTAATATTTGCGATAACCCGCGTCGTCAACAAAATGGTTTGATTTGTATTGTTGAAAGTCCAGCAGATATCTATGCAATAGAACAAACCGGGCAATTTTCCGGGCGCTATTTTGTCCTTATGGGGCATTTATCACCACTTGATGGTATCGGCCCAATGGATATCGGCCTTGATAGACTCGAAGAGCGTTTGGCGTCCGAGACTATCACTGAAGTGATTTTAGCAACCAATCCAACGGTTGAAGGAGAAGCGACGGCAAACTATATTGGGCAAATGTGTGCTCAATATGGGGTAGCGGCGAGCCGAATTGCGCACGGGGTGCCTGTGGGTGGGGAGTTAGAGTTAGTCGATAGTACGACGTTGTCTCATTCGCTCTCCGGCCGCCTTAAACTTTGATATCCTCGTCATACTTTGCACTGTAGCGTTGTTGTCTTCATGCGTTAACCCTAGTCACATACTGGTGTATGCTCCTAGGGATTAACGTATTTGACGCCTAGCTACAGCACAAATTATTTAGAGGATGATATTGATTTCGTTTTTCTAAAATCCCCCTATAGAATTCAGTTACTAATTTGAGCCGTAGGGGGCTGCACTCGGTGACTCGGGTCACATACTAGTATGCTCCTAGGAATTAACGTATTTGACGCCTAGCTACAGTACAAATTATTTAGAGGGTAGACTGGGGAAAGGGAATGATTTTTTAATCTAACTCTCTAAAATATCTCATTGAGTTATTATTTTCTTTTTAATCATTGGCTTTTGAGTTTGATTAACTAAATTTTTTATCCCTTTCGCTTGAATTTCTGTTTTTCGCCCCCAACTAATCTGCATCGATAAGTCAAACCTATCCAATTAGATTGATGAAATAGAGGCGATTAATGAGTATGAAAGGACAGGAAACGCGTGGTTTCCAATCAGAAGTTAAACAACTCCTCCAATTAATGATCCACTCTCTTTATTCGAATAAAGAGATTTTCTTACGTGAATTGATCTCCAATGCATCAGATGCAGCCGATAAACTGCGTTTTCGAGCATTATCTAAACCAGAATTGTATGAAAACGATGGTGAGCTGCGTGTGCGTATTAGTGCCGATAAAGACCAAGGTACATTGACCATCAGCGATAACGGTATCGGTATGAGCCGTGAAGAGGTGATTGAAAACCTTGGGACTATCGCTAAATCAGGCACAAAAGCATTCTTAGAGTCATTAGGTAGCGACCAAGTCAAAGACAGCCAGATGATTGGCCAATTTGGTGTTGGTTTCTATTCCGCATTTATTGTGGCCGATAAAGTAACTGTACGTAGCCGTGCGGCGGGTGCTCCTGCCGATGAAGGTGTGTTCTGGGAATCTGCCGGTGAAGGTGAATACACCATTGCTGATATTGAAAAAGCGGAGCGCGGCACCGAAATTACCTTACATTTACGCGATGATGAAAAAGAATATCTCGATAACTGGCGCCTGCGTTCAGTGATTAGCAAATATTCTGACCATATTGCTTTACCCGTTGAAATCGAAGAAAAAAATGAAGAAGACGGTACGGTAACTTGGGAAAAAATTAACCAAGCGAAAGCATTATGGACTCGTAGTAAATCTGAAATTTCAGACGAAGAATACGCGGAATTCTATAAACATATCTCCCATGACTACGCAGACCCGCTGACATGGACACATAACCGCGTAGAAGGTAAGCAAGAATATACTAGCTTGCTGTATGTGCCGTCTAAAGCCCCGTTTGATCTATGGAATCGTGACCAACAGCATGGTTTGAAACTCTATGTTCAACGCGTATTTATTATGGATGACGCGGAACAGTTCATGCCGAATTACCTGCGCTTTATTCGTGGGGTGCTAGATTCCAATGATTTACCGTTGAACGTTTCGCGGGAAATACTGCAAGACAGCGCATTAACCCGTAGTTTGCGCAGTGCCTTAACCAAACGCGTTCTGCAAATGTTGGAAAAACTGGCCAAATCTGATGCAGAAAAATACCAAACCTTCTGGCAACAATTTGGTTTAGTGATGAAAGAAGGCCCCGCAGAGGATATGGCAAATAGCGAAACTATTGCTAAACTTCTGCGTTTTGCGACGACTCATACCGATAGCAGTGTACAGAACGTCTCTTTAGAAGAGTATGTTAGCCGCATGGTTGAAGGCCAAGATAAAATCTATTATATCACTGCAGATAGCTATGCAGCGGCAAAAGGTAGTCCACACCTTGAATTGTTCCGTAAAAAAGGTATTGAAGTCTTGCTGTTATCTGACCGTATTGACGAATGGATGATGAACTATCTGTCTGAATTCGACGGTAAACAGTTCCAATCCGTAAGCAAAGCAGACGAGTCATTAGATAAGCTAGCGGATGAAAACAAAGCGGAACAAGAGGAAGCGGATAAGCAACTAGAGCCATTTGTTGAACGCGTTAAGTCATTCCTTGGTGAGCGTGTTAAAGACGTTAAACTCACGCATCGCTTAACGGATACCCCGGCCATTGTCACGACAGACGTGGATGAAATGAGTACACAAATGGCGAAACTGTTTGCAGCAGCCGGGCAAGCCGCGCCAGAAGTAAAATATAACTTCGAATTGAACCCAACGCATCCATTGGTGAAAAAAGCTGCAGAAGTGTCAGATGAATCCGTGTTTGCTGATTGGGTGGATGTTTTGTTGGATCAAGCACTGTTAGCAGAACGTGGCACATTGGAAGATCCAAACCTATTTATACGTAAAATCAATGAATTACTTTTAAAGTAATTTGATTCGATATTTTCGATATTGAGCATAAACCACGCTTTTGCTTGTGCTTTAGCGTGGTTTTTTTCTTTTGCGAAAAAAGATAAATGCGAAATCGTTTACGTGTGTTCTTGAGTAAAGCAGCATGCTAATGGTATGGTAGCTTGTTTTCTTTTCAAATTATAAAAATCTAAATAGCAAGGGGTTTACGCAATGCGTATCATTCTGCTTGGCGCTCCAGGCGCTGGTAAGGGCACTCAAGCTCAATTTATTATGGAAAAGTTTGGGATCCCTCAAATTTCAACAGGTGACATGTTACGTGCCGCTGTTAAATCAGGGAGCGAACTCGGCTTACAAGCTAAAGAGCTGATGGATAACGGTAAATTAGTTACTGATGAATTAGTTATCGCATTAGTTAAAGAGCGTATCAAACAAGATGACTGCCGCAATGGCTTCTTGTTGGATGGGTTCCCTCGTACAATCCCACAAGCGGACGCGATGAAAGAAGCTGGCATCACTGTTGATAACGTACTGGAATTTGCTGTACCAGACGAAATCATTGTTGAGCGTATCATTGGCCGCCGTGTACATGCGCCATCAGGCCGTGTTTATCACATCAACTTTAACCCACCAAAGGTTGAAGGCAAAGACGATGTAACAGGTGAAGAACTAACCATCCGTAAAGATGACCAAGAAGACACCGTGCGTAAGCGTCTGGTTGAATATCATGCATTAACTGCACCTTTAATTGCGTATTACCAAAATGAAGCTAAACAAGGGAATACCAAGTACTTCAAATTAGATGGTACACGTAAAGTGGCAGAAGTTAGTGAAGAACTGGCGAAAATCTTAGGTTGATATTTGTACTTACTATGCTTTGTGTTGCAGTAATCGTAACTGCAATTCGAATTATTTTAAGTATAAAGGTATTATATGAGGGCAGCGATGATCGCTGCCTTTCTTTTTTATACCACTTGGTGACAAAAATCGTTAATTAACTGTGCTAAAGTTGGGAATAATTATCAATTAGGAGTTGTTTCATGTCAGAAAAAAAATACGGCATTTTGTTAGCAAACTTAGGAACCCCTGATGCCCCAACAACCTCAGCAGTGAAACGCTATTTAGCCGAATTTCTTAGTGATAAACGTGTTATTGATGTACCGCGCTTGATTTGGAAGCCAATTTTACATGGGGCGATTTTGCCTCTTCGCTCTTCTAAAGTGGCGAAGTTATATAAGTCTATTTGGTTAGAAGGCGGCTCGCCATTACTGGTTTATTCTTTGCGTCAAAAACAAAAGTTAGCAGAGTTATTGCCTAATATTGCTGTAGAGATAGGCATGAGCTATGGTTCTCCTTCAATTAAAAGTGCGGTGGATGGTTTGCTAGACCATGGTGTTACTGACTTAGTGGTTCTTCCGCTGTATCCACAATATTCCTGCACGACAACCGCAGCAGTTTATGATGCATTAACCAGAGCGTTTGAAAGTAGACGTACCATTCCAAGCGTGCAATTCATTCGTAGCTATGCGACACATCCTGCTTATATTCAAGCGTTAGTGGCCTCGATAGACGAAAGCTTTGCCCTGCATGGTGAACCCGATAGACTTATATTGTCGTTCCATGGTATTCCACAGCGTTATTGCGATACAGGTGATATTTACCAGCAAGAGTGCGAAAAAACGGCAGAGGCACTCCGTGAGGCGTTGAATTATCCAAGTGATAAAGTCATGCTCACCTATCAGTCACGGTTTGGACGTGAGCCTTGGTTGATGCCTTACATGGATAAAACTATGCATGAATTACCCTCCCAGGGTGTAAAATCCGTTCAGGTCATTTGTCCAGGGTTTTCAGTTGATTGCCTAGAAACATTAGAAGAAATTAGCGAACAAAATAAAGAATTTTTTATGAGTAGTGGCGGTAATAAATATAATTACATACCGGCTTTAAATGATAATCCAAATAGCATTCATATGATTAATTCAATAATTCAAGATGTACTAAAATAACTAATTCAGCAAATTAATGCAGAAAAGTTTGCTTATCGATATATCAATAGGCTCATTATGGACTATAATCACTTATCTGAAATTATAAATGATTGAATAAATGTTATGTCTTTTGGAATTAATATGAGCAATAAGCAGCCCCCACAAGGTAATATAGAGCAGAAGTCGTCTTCTGCTCATCAATTTCATATACAACAAAACGATGAAATTGATTTAATGGCCTTGTTTTCCATTTTGTTAAAACATAAATTTTTGATTCTTATATTTACGATTGTTTGTATTGCAGTAAGTGCTGGTGTTGTTAAACTCTTACCTCAAAAATGGAGCAGTACTGCTATTGTTATTCCCCCTGCATCTGAAGAGCTCAAAGAAGTTAATGCATTTAAAGCGCAATTGGATGTATTAGATGTTCCTGTTGATCTAAGTGCTCAACGTGTTTTTACTGCATTTATTGACCAATATCGTTCGAAAGTTAATCAAGAAAGTTATGTGAGAAGTACTGAGTATTACCATAACCTTGCAGAGAAAATTGACCCAAAAGATGATGTTATCGCTCAGCAAAGGCTAGTGAATTCAATCATTTCAAATGATATTAAAATTCAAGATCTGTCAAAAGAAAAAAACAGTACTTCAAATGATATTGTTTTAAGCTTTACTGCGCCGTTGCCGACAGAAGCCCAAGATTTACTTGAAGGCTATATTCGTTATAGTGCATCGAAAGTAAGGCAACAGCTAAAAGTTGAAATCGATAATATGATTTCAGAGAAACTTATTTATGCCAGTGAGTCACTAAAACGCGAAGTCAGCAAAATTCAAACTGAATACGATGTTAAGGTTGAAAGGCTTAAACGAGCCGTTGATATTGCAAAAGCCGCTGGAATTGAAAAACCGATTGCCAGCGAATCTGTTGCTATCAATGATGACCCTGATTACCCTATTGCGTTGGGGACTGAAGCTTTAGAGAAAAAATTACTGATTGAAACTCAAAATCGTGATTTAGCATTGATGAGCGAAAACCTACAAAACCGTAAGATTTATATTGATGATTTACAAGAGCTAACTAGTAAAGAGTTAGATTTTACGCCGGTTAAATTTATTTTAACGCCAGACTTACCATTGCATAAAGATTCACCTAAATCAGCGTTGATTGTTGCATTAAGCGCCATATTAGGTTTAATTTTGAGTTGTGCATTTGTGTTAAGTCGAGAGCTTTACCGCGATTATAAATATCAAAATCAGTAAAATTACCGCCAAATGACAAACAATGGAGCCAGTGCCTTCTTTGCAGGTGCTGGCTTTATTTTATCGTGCTAGAATAGGGCGATGTTCCATTGTTAATCTTCTAATTATGAAATTCCCCGGTCAGCGCAAATCAAAACACTATTTTCCTGTTAGTCTCAGAGATCCTTTATTACAGCCTTTAAAAGAAACATTGGCAGATGATGAGAATTGTAAGTCCTATATCGTTGGTATCGACCAAACATTAGTCGATATTGAAGCGAAAGTGGATGATGATTTCATTCAGCGCTACCAGTTGAGTAAGGGGCATTCACTAGTTATTGAAGATGATGCCGCCGAAGCTTTGTATAAAGAGCTCACAGATAATGCATTGATTACTCATGAGTTTGCTGGTGGAACGATTGGCAATACCTTGCACAATTATTCGGTATTAGCGGATGACAGGTCTGTTTTATTGGGCACAATGTGTAATAACATCCAAATTGGTAGCTATGCATATCGCTACCTGTGCCATACCTCAAGCCGTATGGATTTAAATTTTCTACAAGGCGTGGATGGGCCTATTGGGCGCTGTTTTACCTTGATCACTGAAAATGGCGAGCGAACTTTTGCTATCAGCCCTGGCCATATGAATCGCTTGCACCCAAATAGTATTCCAGAGGATATTATTGCGGGGGCTTCTGCATTGGTTTTAACCGCTTATTTAGTCCGTTGTAAACCCGGAGAAACCATGCCTGATGCGACTATGCAGGCTATTGCGTATGCGAAAAAGCACAATGTTCCCGTTGTGTTGACGCTTGGAACAAAATTTGTCATCGCTCAAGACCCTCAGTTCTGGCGTGATTTCTTAGCGGAACATATTTCAGTCGTTGCAATGAATGAGGACGAAGCGCAGGAACTGACAGGGCTGAGTGACCCATTACTCGCCTCTAATATGGCATTAGACTGGGTCGATTTAGTTTTATGTACAGCGGGTCCATCAGGCTTGTATATGGCCGGCTACACTGAGGACGCTTATAAACGTACGACGCAGCACCCACTATTACCAGGTGCGATTGCAGAATTTAACTTATACGAGTTTAGCCGAGCAATGCGCCAACAAGATTGCCAAGTTCCATTACGTATTTTCTCTCATATTGAGCCTTATATGGGCGGGCCTGAAAAAATAATGAACACGAATGGGGCGGGAGATGGGGCTTTATCGGCATTACTTCACGATATTACTGCCAATTCTTACCATCGTTCAAATGTACCGAATTCCAGTAAACATGAACGCCAATACTTAACATATTCCTCTTTAGCTCAAGTATGCAAATATGCTAACCGTGTGAGTTATCAAGTATTAACTCAGCATTCACCTCGTTTGAGTCGTGGCTTACCTGAAAAAGAAGATAGTTTAGAAGAGTCTTATTGGGAACGTTAAAACGAAATAATTCTTATTTGAATTAATGATGTCAATTTTAAGGCACTTCAATATAATTGTTATTGAGGTGCTTTTCTTTTTAAACAATTATTCTGATGAATTGTTGCTACTAAATTTTATTAATTGAGATCATTATTTACCTTCCGGTTATGTATCTATAAATAATGTAATGGTTAATGATGACTAATATAGATATCCATATGATGGGTATAATATTAATAATGGATGAGAGTTTGAGTTAATTTCAGACTAATAAATAAAAGCTGTATGCTACTTTATGAGTATTCATATTTGGCATACAGCTAATTATTTTTAAATATATAAGTATGGTTAATATTAATTAATGTTGTTTAGCAACAGCGAGCTCACTTTCTTCTTTGACTATTTCAGCTGCTTTTGTATCTTCAGCTTCATAACGCATCGCCTGTGGTACTGAGATTTTAATCGCAATAAATACTGCTAAGAAGCCGCCTACCAACTTGCCCAGTAAAATAGGTAAAACGAGAGTAGGTTGGAAGTTGGCGGTGAAGGCAAGATGATCCCCGATGGTCGCTTGTGCACAAACACCAAATGCCACACATAATACTTTATCCCTCGCTCGCATTTCTTTGAATAAGTGATAAGTAGCGATAATGTTTGCCATAACCATAATAAAACCTAAAGAACCCGTATCACTCAGTTTTAAACGGTTACTTAGTGCACGGACTAAAGGCTTGCAGTAGCGTTGGAACAGATAACAAATGGGGAATGTGCCCGCTAACATGATACCGATATAACCCGCAATTTCGATGGCACGGAATAGTTCATTTTGGTCAGCAAACAGTGGGTCAAAGCCCCATGCGCCGAACATTTTGGTAAATACACCAGTAAAGTGTTCAACAATGGAAAATGCTAAGACTAATTTGACGAATGCATCCATGATTTTACCGAAAATCAGGAAGCCCGTTACCATTAACATCGGGCGATATTTTAGCCCTGCGGCTAATAAAAAACAGAATACAAACAACGGCATCAGGTATTGCAACATGGTAAAGAAATCTAAGGTTAATTGGTGTGTCGCCGGTGAGTTTGTGGAAATAATGTCCCTTACAGGAATATTATTGAATGTAATTAGCAGTAATGAAGCCAATACGCCAAATGGTATGGAGATCAACCCTGCCATTGCACCAAGTGCAAGGTATTTATGATCTTTACGATTTAGCATTGTTAGCCCCACAGGGATCAGATAAACAATGGTGGCCCCAGAGGTGTAACCGATCAACATTGCAGTGATCCACATATCTCGATTAGTTGTTAGTGCATCGGCTAGTTGGTAACCGCCCATATCAACTGCAATAATTGATAAGGCTGCAATAGAAACGTCTGAGCCGACAGAGGAAAAGACCGGTCCAAGAATGTAAGAGATTAATTGCGAGAGTAACGGAACAGCAGCCATGATCCCGGCTTGAGCGAGAAACACGGGACCAATAGAAAAGATCCCGTTAACAAACTCTTTTCCAAGATCGCTGGCGGGTCTAACAATGGATGCGACAGCACCAATAATGGCGCCACACATAATTAAATAAATAATGTAATTTCCGAATTCAGCCATAGTAGGGTTTCCTTTTATTATTTTAGTGTCTTAATTGGCGAGAACGGGCAATGATGTCGCGATATTGTTCCATCACACCTTGCATATTCGTCCCATCAGGATGTGTCACGGTTGAATTGCGTCTTACCGCCATTTCATGAGTGATCCCGATACCTTTTCGAGCTAACAAGGCGGCGCCTAATGCGGTTACTTCACGGTTTGCTGGTGCTTCAATGTTTTTTTGTAATAAATTAGCTAAAAATTGCTTAAAATATTGATTTGAAGAGAGTCCTCCATCGACTGAGATTGACTGGCCTAGCGGTGAAATTTTTTCCATTGCAAAAATAACTTCAGCGGAGCGTGCGGCTATGCCTTCCAAAACCGATTGCATCATGTCTTTTTTGTCGGTATCTAATGAAAGCCCCGCCCAAAGGCCTGCAGCACTGCGATCCCAGTATGGACACCCTAAACCGGATAACGCAGGGACAAAGGCTAGGCCGCGTTTAATAGCGGATTCTGCCCTGAAATCCCCGAGCTCATCAAACGAGTCAAATAAACCGATTTTGCGAGCCCAATTGATGGCAGATGCTGCGTTGTAGACGCCGCCATCTAAGCCAAATACAGGGGGCTGATTGGGAAACTTCCAACAGAGTGTGGGCAATAAACCGCTGTCATGAGTTTGTGGTATATCGGTGCCAGTCAGTGCTTGCAAGAACGCGCCTGTACCGAAGGTGATTTTGGCATCACCTTTCTCACGACAACCATGGCCGAATGTGCCGGCAAATTGGTCAACAATAATGGCCGTGACTGGGGTAAGGTGCCCATCGAGATTGATAGCGCCAAAGTCACCAATGTTGTCTTTAATTGGCGGCAAGCAATGGATGGGGACTCCAAAAATGTCACATAGCTCTTGGTCCCATTCCAACGTATGAATATTGAGTAATGAAGTTCGAGACGCCGAGTTATAGTCGGTGACAAATACGCCACATATACGGTCAAGAAAAAAAGCATCCATTGTACCGATGCGTAATTTATTTTTATCCGCTAACGTTTTCGCACCGACAACATTGTCAATAATCCAGCCCATTTTGCTGGCGGAAAAATAAGGGTCGAGAGGTAAGCCTGACTTAGATTGTACCAGCGGCTCTAACCCAGCCTCCTTGAGCATTGAGATGGTTTTTTCTGTTCGCAAGTCTTGCCAAACAATCGCGTTGTATAAAGGGCGCTTGCTGTCCGCGTCCCATGCGACAATGCTTTCACCTTGGTGACAAAGCCCAATAGCATCAACGACTTCACAGCTATGTAAGCATTTAATGATGTTTGCCAGTATTTCCTCTGGGTCGTGTTCAACCCAACCACTATTCAGCGTGATTTGTTTATGAGGAATGCTCATAGGGGAGTGGTAATGGCCGCCTTCTTCAAAGACAACGACCCGGGTTCCCGTTGTTCCCTGGTCGATAGCCGCATAACGTTGATTGAGCATCACAGTATTCCCAGTGTTATAAATGTTGTAAATAGGTCTGTTTTTTTGCTTACTATCGTTTAATCGGAAATAAAATCCACAAAAAACTCACAGTAAGTTTCACTAATGTGACAAAAATCACAATAAAGTAACAATGTGAGTAAATTTTTGGTTACTGTTGTGCTTTGTGTTGTTTTAATTATTGTGATTGTGGGAATTATGTGGTTTTATGTGTGCAAGTTTTAAGTTAAGGATCTCAGCCATGGATATTAATAATAAAAAAATTTGGGATGTCATTGTCATCGGCGGTGGTGTCATTGGCTGTGCTGTGACACGTAAATTCACACTAATGGGAGCCAACACGTTGTTACTTGAACGTGGTGGTGACATCCTTTCGGGAGCAAGTAAGGCAAATAGTGCGCTATTACATACCGGTTTTGACGCCACACCAGGGAGTCTAGAACTTGAGTGCATGCAAGAGGGGTATCGTGAATTCATTGCAATCAGAGAAAAAATGAATTTACCTCTTCTTGAAACGGGGGCATTAGTGGTTGCATGGAATGATGAGCAACTCAGTAAATTGCCGGCGATAGTAGAACAAGCACACACTAACAATGTATTAGATGTGGCAATTATTGATAAAGAAGAGCTATATCGCAGAGAACCCCATTTAGCACCAGGGGCACTTGCGGCTGTTTCTGTGCCTGGTGAAGCGGTTATTGACCCATGGAGTACGCCACTTTCGTATTTAACCCAAGCAGTAAAACATGGGGCTGAATACCGTTTTCATTGTGAGGTCAGCAATGGAACACTCAATGATGGAGTATGGCGTTTAACCACATCAAAAGGTGAGTTTTCTGCCCGTTTAGTCATTAACTGCGCAGGAATTAATGGGGATATTGTCGAATCAATTTGCCACCCATCACCGTTCCAAATAAAACCACGTAAAGGGCAATTTCTTGTTTATGACAAAGCGGCAGCAGCGGATATCAATGCGATTATCCTACCAGTGCCGACCGCTATCACAAAAGGTGTATTGCTATCGAAAACCATCTTCGGCAACCTCTTGCTTGGCCCTACAGCGGAAGAACAAGATGACCGTTGGAAAGCAGAGGTAAAACAAGAAGTGCTTGAGGACTTAATTGCCCAAGGTTCTCGTATGTTACCTTCATTGCACAATTACAGTGTGACCGCAACCTATGCGGGGTTACGCCCTGCAACAGAAGAAAAATATTACCGCATTAATGGTTACCCAGAAAAACAGTGGATATGTGCAGGGGGAATTCGTTCCACAGGTTTAACCTCGGCCTTAGGGGTGGCAAGCTATCTTGGTAAATTGTACCAAGAAAATTTCACACCGCTTTTTGAACTATCACCACCAGAAGCGCTGATTTGGCCAACTATGCCAATGATTTCTGAATATCATCAACGGGATTACCAATGCAAAAGTAATGGCGGTATTGTTTGCCATTGTGAATTAGTGACTCAACGGGAGATTGAAGCCGCATTTGATTCGGACATTCCTCCTGAGTGTTTAGGGGCTTTACGCCGCAGAACGCGAGTGATGATGGGACGCTGTAATGGATTTTATTGTAGTAGTCAGGTGGCTGAAATTATTAATGGTCGCTTCGACCACACATTGGCAGTGGAGGCCGTAAAATGAGTGTAAATTATGATGTTATTATCATTGGCTCGGGCCCTACCGGTGCAGCTGCGGCACAAGCACTACGTCGCCGTGGTGTACAAAATATCGCCATTATTGAACGTGAAGCCCATGCTGGTGGCGTTCCACGTCACTGCCAGCATCCAACTTTTGGCATTTTAGCCTTTAAACGGCCGATGAAAGGCAACCAATTTGCTGAAAAAATTGTC
This sequence comes from Providencia sp. PROV141, assembly GCF_028481645.1. NCBI lineage: Bacteria > Pseudomonadati > Pseudomonadota > Gammaproteobacteria > Enterobacterales > Morganellaceae > Providencia > Providencia sp. PROV141. Next base: position 97,288 of record NZ_JAMPPR010000015.1, read on the forward strand.
AATCAACTGGGAAACACACCGATTTTCACCCGTAGTACAGTGACCGCGTTACAACCTAATGGGAAATTAACCGTTTCAACACCAGAAGGTCTTGTTGAAATGCAAGCTAAACGAGTTTTGATAGCGACGGGGGTAAGAGAAACACCTCGCCATCCGCGCTTAGTTTCAGGCTTGAGGCCACAAGGAATTTTAACCGCAGGGGCATTACAGCAATTTGTTTATTTAAATGGTAAGAAGCCTTGCCGTAATCCCGTGATTGTAGGCAGTGAATTAGTGAGTTTTTCTGCGCTATGGACACTAAAAAACGCAGGCGTTAAAGCCCAAGCGATGATTGAAAGTGGTGAGCGGATTTTAGCTTTTAAACCCGCGACTTTATTTGCTAAAGCGATGGGAACCCCCGTTTATTTGAATAGTAAAATTACTGAAATTGGCGGTTTAGATCGCGTGGAATATGTGGTTGTTGAAACCGAAGGTAAAAGCCACAAAATTATGTGTGATTCGGTCATTTTTACGGGGCAATTTGTTGGTGAAAATACGCTAATCCGTAAAAGCCATTTGAACTTTGATGCGGCGACAGGAAAACCGGTAACAGACCAGTATGGGCGTTGCTCTGATACTCGCTACTATGCCGCTGGCAATATGTTGCACCCGGCCGATATGGGGGATCAATGCTATCAAGAAGGCTTGGTGATCGGAGAACGGATAGCAGATGATTTACTAGCGAATCATCATCAACAACAATTGAAAGTGGCTCAATGTATTCCTGTGCAGTTTGACCCGAAAATTTGTTTTAGTGTTCCAGCGTGTATTGATATGGATAATTTATCAGTGCGACAAATTGATTTTAATATCAAAGTTGAACAGCCAGTGAACGGAACTATTCGTGTTATGGCAGGGAATACCCTGTTATATGAAAAACGCCATCGCTGTTTACCAACACGACGTATTTTACTGAAAAATATTGATTTAACAAAAATACAGCAGGAAGCTACTGAAATTAGTATCACTGTTGTATAGTGCTGGAAAGTTAAATGGTTAAGAAGGATTAAACTATGTGTGAGGGACGTTCCTCAAAAGTACGTCATCAAACTATCATTGAGCTGCTTTCTACTCAAGGGCAGGTTTACGTACAGGAGCTTGCTAAGCATTTTAATGTCGCGCAAGAAACCATCCGTCGTGACCTTAGTAAGCTTGAAACACAGAAGTTACTGAAAAAAGTCCATGGTGGGGCTGTCAATATTCAATCAAAATTTGAGCGTAATTTTACGGAAAGAGCACAAGCCGCGGTTGATGAGAAAAAAGCGATTGCGGCGAAAGCGGCTGAGCTGATTAAACCTGGAGACACATTGTTTATTGATTTTGGCACAACCACCTTTGAATTTAGCCAAAGAATCAAATTGATTGATAACTTAACCGTTATTACAAATTCGCCGTTATTGGCAAATACGTTACAAGAAAACTCAACTATCGAAACGATTTTGATTGGTGGGCAATTTAATGCAGCGCAAAATGCGTGCTTAGGCGCTATTGCACTAAAAAATATTGCTGAATTTTTTGCTGATTACGCAGTGATTGGGGCAGGGGCGATACACGCATTACATGGTGTGATGGATCAACATGTCGATGAAGCGGCAATCGCACAAAAGATGATGGAAAACAGCGATAAATTAATGGTGTTAGCGGATGGCACGAAAGCGAATAAACATGCGATTAATTTTGTGACAAGTTGGGAAAATATTGATTATTTAGTGACAACCAGCAAAGAATTTAAATTACCTGAAGGTAAAAAACATCCTAAAACGAAAATTATTGTTGCGGACGTTGAATAAGTCTTTAATTCTATAAATTAAACTTTAACTCTCCCTGTGGAAAATAATTAATTATTTTTCATGGGGTTACTTTAACTAAAAAATGTTCATTGAAAATTAACAGCACCTAGGAAAGATTATGAGCCTTTATTTTATTGCTTGTCCTTATTCAGACCCCGATAGCAATGTTGTAGAAATGCGCTTTGCTGAATGCACAAAATTTGCAGCAGAACTGGCGCTTAAAGGTATCGCTACCTATAGCCAAATCACGATGACCCACCCAATTAACCAATACCTTGCTTCTCAAGGACAAAAAGTCGCATGGTCTTCTATTGATATGGAATTTCTAAAGCGGTGTGATGGTTTAATTGTGCTGACATTACCTGGCTGGGAAAAAAGCGGTGGTGTTGCAGCTGAAATTCAGTTTTTTAAAGACCAAGGGTTGCCAGTTTGGACTGGGGATGAGTTTATCGCTCACTCGTCATAATTCACGTTGATGCGTTGTTGGCTTCGCTCAGTTCCTCTAGGCACATACTTGTGTATGTTCTTAGGGATATCTTCTCTTGCCGCCTAGCTTCAGCGCGAATTATTTAGAGTGAACGATGAGGGAAAGTAAAACTGAAGATAAACTATCTAGAGTGGATAGAAATAATAAGCGTATAAATTTCAATGTAATAAAAAAGGAAGCAATTGCTTCCTTTTCGTATTAATGGAAATAGAGGTTAATGAGCGGGTTTTAGATAATCATCTAAACTTTTGCCTTCACCTTTTTTATCATTGTCACCATCAATCATATCATCGATAGAACAACCGAACTCTTCCACATCATTGCACATTAATGTCGCCATTGATTTTGCGATTTCATGTTCGCCAATAATGATATGGTCTGCACCTCGTTCTTTAATAAAGCTGACTTCATCATCATAATGGGCACGAACAATCACAGTGACATCTGGGTTCATTTCTTTCGCGGTTGCGACAATTTCACCGGCTTCATAACCATTAGGGATAGTTAAGAGCAATGTTTTGGCGCATTCAATACGGGCAAGGCTAATAATTTCTCTATTGGCACCATTACCTAAGATTGCGCTAAAGCCATTTTCAGCAAGTTCTTCAAACCGAGAGCGGGTATCTTCAACAACGACAACCGGGATTTCCCTTCTACGCAGTTTATCTGCAAGCATGCCTCCCACGCGACCATAACCGACGATGATGGCGTGACCGCAGATATCGACAGGAACTTGGGTTTCTTCTTCCAGAGTTTCCTCCAGCAGTTGTTCTTCGATAGTTTCAGTTTTCTCAAGGTACTTATCTAATAAGCTAAATAACACAGGATTCAGCATAATAGAGACAATTGCACCCGCTAACACCAGGTTTTGCGCATCTTTATCCATGACGCCTAGGGTTAACCCCATTCCGGCTAAGATAAAGGCAAACTCACCAATTTGCGCAAGACTAACAGAAATGGTTAACGCGGTTCGCCGTGAATGGCCAAACATCCTAACAAGTACCAAGGCAGCTGCGGATTTACCAATAATAATAATGGCGAGAACAGCTAAAATTCCCAGAGGCTGCTCAATTAATACGACTGGGTCGAACAGCATCCCAACTGATACAAAGAACAGTACGGCAAAGGCATCACGTAATGGCAGTGTATCTTGTGCGGCACGATGGCTGAGCTCAGACTCGTTTAATACCATCCCTGCGAAGAATGCACCAAGGGCAAATGAAGCATCAAAAATAGCCACAGCAGCATAGGCAATGCCTAATGCGAGTGCGAGAACAGCAAGAGTGAATAGCTCACGAGAACCTGTTGATGCGGTGCGCGATAAAATCCATGGGATCACTTTACGACCCACGACAATCATAATGAATATGAATAGAACAACTTTACCAATTGTCCATGCAAGGCCTAATGCGAGCTCACTGAAGCTAGCATCATCCGTATTCATAATAGCTGCCGCCGCAGGCAGTAGAACGAGTGTTAAGACCATCGCTAAGTCTTCAACAATCAGCCAGCCTATCGCAATTTGCCCACGCTGACTTTCAATCAATTGACGCTCTTCTAATGCACGAAGTAATACGACGGTACTGGCTGTTGATAAACACAGGCCAAATACAACACCTGTAAATATTCCCCAGCCAAATAACATCGACAGGCCAAGACCCAGTAAGGTTGCTACTGCGATTTGAGCAATAGCTCCGGGAATTGCGATAGCTTTAACAGCAAGTAAATCTTTTAATGAGAAATGTAGGCCTACCCCAAACATCAGTAAGATAACACCGATTTCAGCAAGTTCAGGTGCCAGTGCTGCATCAGCAACAAACCCAGGGGTAAATGGGCCTGCTAGGACACCGGCTGCAAGATAGCCAACTAAAGGGGAAATTTTTAATCGCTGTGCAATCATTCCCAACAAATATGCAAGGGCGAGACCACCAACAATGGTTGTGATTAAGGGCGTTGAATGCTCCATTTAGTCTCCTCTGGTTAGTATAAAAATAGAAAGGTGGGTACATGCCGTTGACTTTTAAAATGAGGCCTTCATTTTAAAATGCAAATTGCATGTTTTTATATTCTAACTTTTTTTGAGATAAATTTCCTTAAAAAAATGAAATGTTTTTAAAAAAAATGCAGGGTAAAGGAGCTAAATCGTTACAAGCTTTGTGTTTGTGAGATTTTTATCTGAAATTTATCGAGATTATGGAAGGAAAGACCCATACTTATTTTTAGGTAAGTATGGGTAAAATAAGAAAATAAATCTATTTGTTGCCAATATTTGGTAGCAATACTGTAAAAATCCCAAGTAATGGTAAGAAAGCACAATAATGATAAACCTGTTCAATACTGGTCTGGTCTGCGATATGGCCTAAAACTGCCGCACCAACACCTCCCATACCGAATGCTAATCCGAAGAACAACCCTGATACCATGCCGGTTTTACCGGGGATCAGCTCTTGTGCGTAGACTAAAATAGCCGAAAATGCGGAGGCTAAAATCATACCAATGATGACGGTAAGTACCCCAGTCCAATAGAGGGATGCATAGGGTAAAATTAAGGTAAATGGTGCAACTCCAAGGATTGAGAACCAAATAACGTATTTACGTCCTATTTTGTCACCTATTGGTCCGCCAATCATAGTACCAGCAGCAACTGCAAATAAAAAAACAAACAAATGAATTTGCGCATTTTGCACAGAAACACCAAACTTATCTATCAAATAAAAGGTGTAGTAGCTGCTGATGCTCGCCAAATAAAAGTATTTTGAAAAAATCAGAATTAACAGTACTGCCAAAGAGCCAATAATTGTCTTTCGTGGTAAGACTTTAACATTCCCTGCATCGATTGGTTTCTTACTTGCAGCACGGTGTTGTTGTTTGTACCAGCTGCTGACTTGCAACAAAATAACAATCGCAAGCAGGGCTGCAAGCGAGAACCAACCAATGTTGCCTTTTCCATATGGTTCAATAATCAGTGCTGCAAGTAGTGGCCCAAGGGAGGCGCCTAAGTTACCACCGACTTGGAAAAAGGATTGCGCCAGACCATGACGACCGCCTGAAGCCATACGTGCCACACGAGAGGATTCAGGATGGAAGACAGAAGAACCGGTTCCAACCAATGCGGCTGCAAGTAATATGGTCGGGAAGGTTTCTGCCATCGCTAACAAGATTAGCCCCGTTAGCGTGAAGCTCATTCCTATTGGCAAGGAATAAGGTTGTGGATGTTTGTCTGTATAGTAGCCAATAATTGGTTGTAACAATGATGCGGTAATCTGATAAGTAAGGGTTATCATCCCGATTTGGGCAAAACTCAGTGAAAAATCAGATTGTAATAAAGGATAAATCGCTAAGATTAGTGACTGGATCATGTCATTAAGTAAATGAGAGACACTGATCGCCGTTAGGATACTAAAGACCGTTTTCCCTGTTTTATTTAATGGCTTTGACGGGCTTGGGTTGTTAGGTGTTGTGGTTTGCTCACTCATGTCATTATCAACTTTCTGTGTTACATAATTGTTATCAATATAACTGAAATACAATTTATTTAAATGAATAAATAAATCACGTGAATAACTAGTGTTCGTAAATTATTTGATGGTGATCTCATTTTTATGAAACGAATTTCTTATTCTGCAATAGGTATCAAATCCTGCTCATATTTTTATGCTATAAGACAGCAGGTAGTGACAAACTATAATCTAATATGACTGTATAAAAATTCCTATACCAGCAGGGAGAAATGTATGAAGTTTGCATTTAAGGCATGCGCATTAACGGTATCGTTAGCGTTAATACCCGCAACTATGGCAAATGCGTGGGAAAAAGACAAAACATACAATATTACCATTTTGCATACCAATGACCATCACGGCCACTTCTGGCATAACGACCATGGCGAATATGGTTTAGCGGCGCAAAAAACGGTAGTTGATGAAATTCGTGACGAAGTCGCTAAACAAGGCGGCAGTGTTTTACTGCTCTCTGGTGGTGATATTAATACCGGTGTACCAGAGTCTGATTTACAAGATGCAGAACCCGATTTTAAAGGAATGAACTTAGTCGGTTACGATGCAATGGCATTAGGGAACCATGAGTTTGATAACCCACTTGAGACTTTGCGTCAGCAAGAAAAATGGGCAACTTTTCCGTTCTTATCTGCCAATATTTATCAAAGCAGCACAGGTAAACGCCTTTTCAAACCTTACCAAATCTTTGATAAACAAGGTGTGAAAATTGCGGTTATGGGGCTGACAACCGACGACACAGTGCGTATCGGTAACCCTGCCAATTTCCCTGATGTCGAATTCCGTGTGCCTGCGGACGAAGCCAAAAAAGTGGTTGAAGAGCTTCGTGCAACAGAAAAACCAGACATTATCATCGCAGCCACTCATATGGGGCACTATGATGATGGTAATCATGGTTCGAATGCTCCGGGCGATGTAGAAATGGCGCGCAGCTTACCGGCTGGCTATTTAGATATGATAGTGGGTGGTCACTCACAAGACCCTGTTTGTATGTCTCAAGAAAAGAAAAACTACAAACAAGAAGACTATGTACCAGGTACACCGTGTGCGCCAGATAACCAAAATGGAACTTGGATTGTGCAAGCCCATGAATGGGGTAAATATGTTGGTCGTGCAGATTTTGAATTTAAAAACGGCAAGTTTACGCTGAAACACTACCAGTTAATCCCAATTAACTTGAAGAAAAAAGTGACAAAAGAAGATGGGACTAGCGAGCGTGTTTACTATACACAAGAAATTGCTCATAACCCTGACATGATGAAATTATTGACACCTTATCAAGAAAAAGGTGACAAGCAATTGAGTGTTAAAGTGGGCTCAGTTGAAGGTAAGCTTGAAGGTGATCGCAGTAAAGTGCGTTTTGTGCAAACAAATATGGGGCACCTTCTGTTAGCCGCACAAAAAGAACGTGCTGGAGCTGATTTTGCGATTATGAGCGGCGGCGGTGTTCGTGACTCTATCGAAAGCGGCGATATCACTTATAAAGATGTGCTCAAGGTTCAACCGTTTGCTAATGAGTTAGTTTATGTTGATTTCAAAGGGGATGAAGTTATCCCATACCTGACCGCAGTTGCGAATATGAAACCGGATGCAGGTGCGTATGGCCAGTTCTACAACGTGAACTTAACGCTGAATAAAGATGGCACGATTAGTGATGTCAAAATTGATGGTAAGCCTGTTGACCCGGCTAAAACGTATCGTATGGCAACGTTGAATTTCAATGCGATTGGTGGTGACGGTTACCCGAAAATTGACAACCATCCTAACTACGTTAATACCGGTTTTGTCGATGCGGAAGTGCTCAAAGGGTATATTGAAAAACATTCCCCGCTGAAAGCGGCAGATTATGAGCCAAAAGGTGAGATTATTTATAATAATAAATAATTAAATCATTATTACCTTGAAAGCCTCACTGCTCGCGGTGGGGCTTTTTATCGTCATTATTTAGAGCAAAAAAACATGAGCGACTAAATGAGGGCCTTCATAAATATCAAATGAATGATAATGTAATAAATATTCATGAGGCGCATGTTCAACAAGAAAACGCACAGTTCCTCGGCTTATTTGTCGATTATGGCTATTGCGTAAATGAAACGCTAGCTGGAATATCACACTCCAAGATTCATCGGGTTTGAGGCTGAAACGAGCAACAGCATAATAAGGCCCAATTGCTGGCGGCTGTTGCCTACCACCTTCTTGAGCCGATAACCATTCAATCGTTGCTGCGACTGTCACGGGTTTAATATCATTTACGTATTTCAGCGAAGGTTGCATTCAGTACTTTGGCGAGATCGTTAGGAGCAAGTTCAATATCTAAACCACGTTTTCCACCTGAAACGAACATACTGGCATATTGCTGAGCTTGGTCGTCAATGACTGTTGGTAAGCGCTTTTTTTGACCTAATGGGCTAATACCCCCAAGCAAATATCCCGTTGTTTTTTGAGCGATTTGTGGGTCCGCCATTTCAACTTTTTTGACTTTAAACACTTTGGCAACCTGTTTTAAATCTAATTGCCCTGAAACAGGTGTTACGGCTACGGCTAATGTTTTTTGATCGCCATTGAGTGCGACTAATAAGGTTTTAAACACTTGCTTGGCATCTAACCCAAGTTTTCGTACTGCTTCATCACCAAAGTTACTTTCATTTGGGTCGTGATCGTAGGGGTGTAATGTGAAGGAAATTTTTTGTTTTTCGAGTAATTTTACGGCTGGGGTCATTTTGAGCCTTCTATTTATAACTTAGTTTCGCAAATATTCTACCAGACTATTTTCACCAAACAGGTGTAACGCACCAACAGCGACCACATAGTTACCATCAGGGAGTGATCTAAGCTGCTCGTTCCAATTCGCATTTCGTTGCTTCATCAATACCTGATAAATGTCTTCGCTAAAGGTATTGGGTAAAGCGGTACGATTATTGGGTTGGTAGTCTAACCACCAGCCTATCATCGTTTGTAGCGAGCGCGCGTTTGCACGCCAGTGGTTCAGCGAGTCTTGTAATAACGCTAACCCATTATTAGGCAAAGAAAGCAGCAATTCAACTTGGGAGGCGGTGCCTTCTAGTTCAATAATTGGTTTGAGTTGTGATTGCGCATTACGGATAAGTTGGTAGTCAATGCCGTAGTGACCTCTTAGCCCGAGTTCTTGGGCTTGGGTTGCTTGCAAAATCAGGGCAATTTGCCATGAGGGTAAGGTATCAAAGCGTTCGGGGGATTGGCGGAGCTCTAAACAATATTGTTGAAAAAGATGATATTCATCACGAGTTAGCCGTTGCTCGACAGGGAGAAACTCAGTGATATCATCATTAGGAAATGGAGAGTGAGTTTCAGTGATATCCGCCTCAACAATCAAGGCATCTGCGAGATTAAGTTTGTCTAATAATGTGGCAGACAAAGGAAACATCGTTTCTGTTCCCATGTGAATGCTACCCACAATGTGCAATTTCAGCTTTTTTGATAGCCGAATATCAACAGCAGGGTAAGGGTAAACCGGAGCGGTTTCTGTATGAAGCCAATTCTTTAAATTTTCAAACAAGTTACCCACGATTTCGTCCCTGCGTTATTTCTCATTTTATTAGGGTAAACAATCTTACTGTAATTTGCGAATGCTCATCGTTGATTACGCATTTTTTAGCCGATTGGTGTCATCGTGGAGGCGAAGTAAAGTAGAAAAGTGCCCCTATTAAGGGGCACGATGGGGTTAATTATTTTTACTAATACCTTTAAATACACTGAGTAACGTGAATAAGCTAAAGGAACTAAACACCATTTCGATGCCAATTAAGGTTGTCAGTAAGGTAATTGATGTAATTGGGCCATTACCGATGAGTAAATAGGCAATAAAGAAATCTAATAGGCCAATAATGATTTGTAGCCAGCCGCCAGCTGAGCTAATTTGTTGGAAGCCGACATACAACCGAATAACCCCGCCGACGATAAATAAAGCCGCGACTAAAATAGCCAACGCGACCAGGCTCTGCAACGGGTCTTTAATGAAAGAGTAGCCGACAATAATATAAATAAGACCAATGATAAAACCAAATAGCCGAGACCAACCGGTATAGATCACGGTACTTAGAATGCTTACTATCGCGCCAACACCACCAATAATCAGGAGCACACCCAGTACGGTACTGACAGCGATACCTGATATCATTGGGTTGATGATACAAAAAATTCCGCCCGCTAATAATAAAATGGATAATATCACCAAAAATGTACGTTGTTTTTTAAACTCTTCACCCGCAAGTTTGGCAAGTTTCTCACGATCAATATTAAGCATTTTGCTCTCCAAATATGAAATAACTAACTATTTACTAGTATAGGCTTAGCTTGATATTAATGACATATAAGATAATGCGATTTTTACTTAGTATGAAAATGAAGTGTTGCAGCGAGAAGGTTTAGAGATAAACAGTATCTATCATTAAAAAGAGGGAGGAACATGGGTTTCTCCCTCTTTTTGGTTATTATTTTTCAGGTTTAAACCGTAACAAGCGGTTTGCGTTACTGACCACAGTAATTGATGATAAGGCCATTGCGGCACCAGCAACGACAGGGTTTAGTAATGTTCCCGTTATTGGGTACAAAATACCAGCGGCAATCGGGATACCTAACGTATTGTAAACAAAGGCACCAAACAGATTCTGCTTCATATTACGCAGTGTTCCTTTTGAAATAGATACCGCATCGGCAACACCATGTAAGCTTTGGCGCATCAAGGTAATCGATGCAGTTTCAATAGCTATATCACTGCCGCCACCCATCGCAATACCAACGTCAGCTCGGGCTAGAGCAGGGGCATCATTGATGCCATCACCCACCATTGCAACTTTGTGCCCTTTGGCTTGCAAGGCTTCAATTGCGGCAGATTTACCATCTGGCATAACGCCTGCAATCACTTCATCAATACCTGCTTCTTTGGCTATCGCGTTAGCGGTTACTGGGTTATCTCCGGTTAACATGACTAAACGGAAACCTTGTTTGTGCAACCGTGCCAGCGCACTTATGCTGTCTTCACGTAATGGGTCACGGATAGATAACAGTGCGGCAACTTTACCATCAACAGCCAGTAAGACGGGAGTGACACCTTGAGTGGCTTGTTGGTGTAAGATTTCTTCAATATCACGGGTATCAATATTATTTTGTGATAACAGTTTTTGGTTACCTAATAAAATAGTTTTCCCATCAATTATTGCGCTAATACCTAACCCTGCTAAGGTTCTAAACTGCTCATTAGCAGGTAGTGTTAAGCCTTTTGCGCGATTTAAAACAGCGCGAGCCAGTGGGTGATTAGAACCATTTTCTAATGAAGCGGCAAACTGTAAGGCGGTGTCTTGTTCGAACCCATTAAATACATGGATATCAGTAACTTGTGGCATACCTTCAGTCAATGTGCCTGTTTTATCAAAGACAATGGTATCTAACTCACTTGCTTGCTGTAATGCATCTGCATCGCGCACTAACACGCCAAATTCAGCCGCACGGCCCACGCCAGAAATAATCGACATTGGCGTTGCAAGGCCTAGTGCACAAGGACACGCAATAATTAAAACGGTTGTGGTAATAACAAGTGCGTAAGTAATTTGTGGTGCAGGCCCAACAAAGTACCAAATCGCACCTGAAATTAAGGCGATAGCCACAACTACCGGTACAAATACGGCAGAAATACGGTCAGCAAGTTGGCCAATTTGTGGCTTACTACTTTGTGCTTGGCGAACAAGGTGAATAATGCGCGCTAAAGTCGTTTGGCTGCCAACAGCAGCGGCACGAAATAGCACGGTACCATCTTGTACCACAGTTCCCGCATGGACTTGATCCCCTTTACTTTTTTGCTGCGGGATCGGCTCACCTGTTAGCATGGCTTCGTCTAACCAAACCTCTCCTTCGACAATTTCACCATCAACAGGGACACGGTCACCCGTTGCTAAGCGTAAAATCATTCCTTTTTTGACTTGCTCGAGCGGCATATCCACTTCGCCTTGTTCTGTGACAACACGGGCCGTTGGCGGTGTCAGGTCTAGTAAGCGTTCAAGGGCTTTGGATGAGCGTTGGCGAGCTCGTTGTTCTAAGGCATGACCTAGGTTAATAAGACCGATGATCATGGCACTGGCTTCATAATAAAGGTGTCTGGCTTGGTCTGGGAACCATTCAGGCCAAAGATTCACCACAATAGAATAGAGCCAAGCCGCCCCGGTTCCTAGCGCGACTAAGGTGTCCATGGTCGCACTGCCATTTTTTAGGCTTTGCCATGCATTTCGATAAAAGTGCCCACCTGCAAATACCATGACCGCAAGGGTTAATACACCAATGGTAAGCCAAATGGTATGGTTTTGCTCAGTCAGCACCATGTTATCGCCCATCATCCCCCACACCATCACAGGGATACCAAGGGCAAGTGCTAATGCTGATTGCCAGCGGAAGCGGCGCATATTGGCTTGCGCAACCTCCTGTTGGCGCTCACGGCGTTTAGCTTCATCTTGAATGATTTCAGCACCATAACCTGCTTTAACAACCGCAGCGATTAAATCATTTGGTTCAGCGCTTCCGGTGACTAACGCGCTACGCTCAGCTAAGTTGACACGTGCATTTTCAACGCCCGGTACGCTATTTAAGGCTTTCTGGACTTTGTTGACACAACTAGCACAGGTCATGCCATCAAGCAGTAACTGTACACTGTCATCTATTGGGCTAATTTCAGGTTGTTCACCTAAATCAGACTCTTGTGCCGGGATCTCACAGATTGCCGCTGAATCAGCTTCCGGCTGTTCAGTTGTAGTACTCAGCGGCTCAGCTTTTGGGTGAGATTCACCCACAGTTGCTTGGTAGCCAACCGCTTGAACCGCAGCAATTAGGGATTCTGCGGATGCCGTACCTTGGACAACAGCGGTTTGGGTATCGACAGTTGCACTTTGAACACCATCAACTGCTTCTAGCGCTTGCTGTGTTTTAACGGCACATTTCATGCAACTTAGACCCGAAAGGGCTAAAGAGATCGCTTTTGTTTGGGCGAGTTCTGCGTTGTAACCCGCTTGTTGAACAGCGGCGATTAACGTTTGTGCATCAGCAGAACCGTACACTTTGGCGCTGGTGGTATCGACAACGGCAGCGGCAACGCCATCAACCTCTTCGAGTGCTTTTTGTGTTTTACCCGCACATTTCATACAATTGAGGCCTGAAAGCTGTAACTCGACATCAGGAGCTGTAGCCACTTCAGCTTCATAGCCTGCATCAACGATGGTTTTAATTAAATCAGCCACATTGGTATCACTTTCCATCACGGCATAATCGATACTCACTTTTAAGTTAGTGACATCACCACGTCCTTCGAGCGCTTTAGTGACTGAACCGACACAGTGCATGCAGCTTAGTCCCTGTAATTTTAAAATAATCATGTTACTCATTTTGCAGCCTCCAAACCCGTTTGATGTATTGGGTCTATAACTTTATCTACAATTAGGTCTATAATTCGACAATATATAAAGGTTACACCTTCCAGCAAGGTTAAGGTCAAGAGGAATTATGAATATTAGTGAAATTGCCAAAAAAACGGGCCTAACTGCAAAAGCAATCCGTTTTTATGAGGATAAAGGTTTAATTACGCCACCTGAAAGAGGGGAGAACAGCTACCGCTATTATCGGGAACGTCATTTAAACGAACTCGTGTTGCTCAAACAGGCAAAAGATGTGGGTTTTACCTTGGATGAATGTGGCGAATTATTAGGTTTATTTCGCAACCCAACCCGACATAGTGCTGATGTAAAAACGACAACGATAGCCAAGATAAATGAAATAGAGCAGACAATCGTTAAATTGTCTGCCATTCGAGATACATTACAAGAGCTCGTGGACGTATGTCCTGGGGATGATGGTGCGGATTGCCCAATTATTGACCACTTGGCGCGTGGATGTTGTCATCATGAGAAGGCTTAACCTGCAAGGTGATACCGTCTACTGCGATGACGACCACTTCTGTATTGGCGCTTAATGGCGTGTCGCTATACACGCGCCAACTACCATCGGCAAGGCGTACTCGGCTAAAGCCTTCTTCGGTATCTGACAACAAACGGCCTTTCACACCGATGAGTTGATGACTGATTTGATTGACGTTATCTGCCTTGTTTTTTTGCTTGTTCCTCAACCAGTTGCGCCATAATACAGCAGAGACAACGGTAAAAATGGCAAACAAGATCCCTTGCCACTCCCAACCGATGAATGGCAGAGCCCAAACGATAACGCCAACAAGCACCGCAGCAATACCCGACCATAAAAAATAGCCTGCGGTACCAAGAAGTTCACCAATCAGCAATAGCCCACCAAGACACAGCCAAAACCATGCGGGTTGAGCACTGATAAGCTCTATCATTCTTTTACCTGTTTTTTTATGGCACCGGTTTTCTTGCTTTCACCGATTAGCTCAGTAATCCCACCAATTGCGCCCATTAAGTTACTGGCTTCTAATGGCATCATGATGACTTTGCTGTTTTCGGCAGAACCAATACTAGTCAGTGCATCAGTGTATTTTTGCGCCACAAAGTAGTTAATCGCCTGCATATCACCAGCGGCAATCGCTTCAGATACCATTTGTGTTGCTTTTGCTTCCGCTTCTGCTGCTCTTTCGCGTGCTTCGGCTTGTAAAAATGCGGATTGGCGTTCACCTTCAGCTTTGAGAATTTGTGACTGTTTTTCACCTTCAGCTTTTAAAATTGCTGCTTGGCGGATACCTTCAGCTTCAAGAATATCAGCCCGTTTGGTACGTTCAGCTTTCATCTGCGCATTCATCGCACTAATTAATTCTTTTGGTGGCTTCACGTCACGAATTTCGATACGGGTAATTTTGACACCCCAAGGGTTAGTTGCTTCATCCACCACGTGTAATAAACGGCTATTAATGGAATCACGTTGTGATAACATTTCGTCCAGTTCCATGGAACCTAATACGGTACGAATATTTGTCATGGTTAAATTCAGTACGGAAAGCTCAAGGTTGCTGACCTCATAGGCCGCACGTACTGGGTCAACGACTTGAATAAAGCAGACCGCATCAATCGTGACGTTGGCATTATCGCGAGAAATAACTTCTTGAGATGGGATATCGAGGACTTGTTCCATCATATTGATGCGACGGCCAATTTTGTCCATAAATGGCACAATAATATGCAAGCCTGGTTGTAGCGTACGGGTATAGCGGCCGAAACGCTCAACTGTCCATTGAAAGCCTTGCGGTACTGTTTTAACACAGGTAAAAACAATAACGACAGCGACAAAAATGATAATCGGTATTGCACCAAAGGCGAACAAGTCCATATTTAACCCTTAATTAGTAAAGTAATGAATATACTTGGCGACGGTATTTACTGGCAATGGCATCACCAGTTCCCATTGCAGACATAATATCCATCATGGTTTTTCTCACTGCGCCGTCACCTGCACCCAAATCGGTACGTAAAAAGCCGAATAACATTTCCAGCGCTTCTTCGTTGCGGTTCACTTCATGCAGTTTTAGGGCTAATTGAACAGCTAACGTTGTATTTTGCGGATCTTGATTGAATTCATCTTGCAATTGCTGAATTTCAGGGGTGTCCGCAGCTTGTTTTAATAATTCAATTTGTGCAATTAAACCTTGGTAGCGGCTGTCTTTATCCTGTAATGGGACAGCTTCTAAAGTAGCTTGTGCGTCATCAACAAGATTTAAACCGATTTGGGTTTCTGCCAATAATAATGTGATTTCGCTATTTTTGGGGTTCAGCTGATGCGCTTCTTTTAACAATGGCAGTGCTTCTTGCGCTTTACCTTCTGCAATTAATTCAGCAGCTTGTGCTGCTTTCATTTCTTCTGGGCTTGGCAGCACGCGAGATAAAATTTCCAGCACGACCTCTTCGGGTTGTGGCCCTTCAAAGCCATCAACAGGACGACCATTTTGCAATACATATACGGTAGGGATCGCTTTTAAGCCAAACTGACTGGCGATCATTTGTTCTTCATCACAATTAACTTTAGCTAAAATAAATGACCCTGCGTAGTCGTTGGCAATTTTTTCCAACATAGTACCGAAATCTTGGCAATGAGGGCTACGCGGTGACCAAAAGTAAAACATGACAGGTAAGTTCATTGATTGTTCAATGAGTTGGTGTAGGTTGGTTTCGTTAATATCAATTATCTGAGCGTTAGCAAACATAAGAAGTCTCTTTTGAATTTGTTATCAATAGAATTTTTGAGCGATAGTAATAAAATGGGGCTGATTTTGCTTTTTTCAAGCTTTTTTTCCCTGATTTGACAGTATTTTATCCATTATTTTGTCAGGTAAAATACGCTTTAAGATACGTACAGCGACAGTTAATAACGTGACAGAGTAGCGTACTTTTGGGCGCGGGCTTTCTAACGCATGGATCAGTTTTTCTACCACATGTTCCGGTGTTAAGGTAAAACGTGAGGCAATACCTGGGTTTTTAACAGGTTTATCTTTTTGAGTTTGTTCAACATTTTGAGTAAAAGCGGTATGAATAGGGCCTGGCTCAATTAAGCTCACTTTTACACCTGTTCCAGCTAACTCTAAGCGTAGGGCATCAGACCATGCTTCCAGTGCGTATTTACTGGCAGCATAAGCGCCACGGCCGGGAGTTGAAATCACCCCCATTACCGAACTGGTCTGGATAATTCGGCCTTCATGGTGCGCGCTCATGGCGGGTAATAGCAAGAAAGTTAATTGGTGAACACCAAAAAAATTAGTGGAAAATTGCGCTTCGAGTTGCTCGCGGTTGACGCTATTTAACGGCCCATACACCCCAAAACCGGCGTTGTTGAATAACCCGTAAAGGCGATGATTACAGAGTGTTAGCACCGTTTGAGCCGCTGTTTCTATGCTATTTTTATCATCGAGGTCAAGTGAGACGGTGTCATAACCCAGTTCTTTCAGGCGTAAAATATCACTTTCTTTACGGCAGGCAACAATAACATGATAGCCACGCTGGCGAAGTGTTTGTGCAGCACAAAAGCCAATACCGCTTGATGCACCTGTGACCAGGACTGATTTTTTGTTTCGTGCTGATGTTTGCATAACTTTACCTTGGTTTCATGCAACTGAATCTATTTCGGGTATAAAAGAGCGTTTTAATTCTCTTGTTTAACGTCTGTTTTATTTATTAGACGGTAAAATATGTTCAGAAAGCTGTTTTTCCATAAAATCAGCAATGGATGGCTGGGCTTCAACCGTCGGGTGAATACCGTCTTGTTGTATCCATTCAGGCTTAGTTATCACAGTTTCCATATAAAATGGCAGTAATGGAATTTGATTACTTTGCGCCAATTTCGGATAGACTTTTTCGAAACTTGTCGTATAACGTTTTCCATAGTTAGGTGGAATACGAATTTGCATTAAGAGCGGTTTCGCACCGGATTGCACGATTTGCTTAATAATCTGTTGTAAATTAGCTTCAAGTTGTTCTACTGGGAGACCTTGTAAGCCGTCATTTGCACCTAACTCGATCAATACCCAGTTAGGTTTGTTTTGTTCGAGTAACATGGAAAGTCGTTCTAACCCCTGTGCAGAGGTATTCCCACTAATACTACCGTTAATAATAGCAACGGGTGGGGAAAGTTTCTGCCAACGTTCGGCAAGCAAAGAGGCCCAAGCCTGCTCAGCCGGTAGACGGTAGCCTGCACTTAGGCTATCACCTAAGATTAATAGCTTAGTTGACGCAAGTGCGTGCCCACTTGCAGTCAGTAACAGGAGAAATACCAATATATGTCGGCGAATAATATTCTTGAAGTTCATCATCTCATTAAACGTGTTGGCCAAGGTGAACATGAACTGACTATATTGCAAGGTGTTGAGCTAATTGTCGAGTCCGGGCAAACAATTGCTTTAATTGGGGAGTCTGGTTCGGGGAAATCAACCTTGTTAGGGATTATCGCGGGGTTGGATGACGGCTCCAGTGGAACGGTTAATTTATTAGGTCAAGACCTCACTAAAATGGATGAAGAGCAACGGGCACATTTACGGGCACAAAGTGTCGGTTTTGTGTTTCAATCCTTTATGTTGATTCCAACCTTAAATGCTATTGAAAATGTGCAGCTTCCTTCTTTGCTACGTGGCGAATCTGAGTCTGAAAGTTATCAACATGCGGCGGGTTTACTGACTGATTTAGGCTTAAAAGATCGCTTAAAACATATGCCAGCACAGTTGTCAGGAGGGGAACAACAACGCGTTGCACTTGCTCGAGCTTTTAATGGTCGCCCTCAAATTTTATTTGCTGATGAACCAACGGGTAACCTCGATCGCCACACCGGGGATAAAATTGCAGATTTATTATTTGCGATGAACAAAGAGCATGGAACAACCTTGATTTTGGTTACTCACGATAACGAGCTAGCTGCGCGTTGCCAACGTCGCTTGCGTTTGGTTGATGGGCAGTTGAGGGAAGAAGCATGATTTGGCGTTGGTTTTGGCGTGAATGGAAAACACCCTCGTTATTGATTGTTTGGCTTGCACTTACCCTTGCAGTAGCTTGTGTATTGGCTTTAGGGCGAATTAGCGATCGTATTGAAAATAGTATGAGCTACCAAAGCCGTGAGTTGTTAGCGGGGGACTTAGTTTTACGTTCTTCTCATCCAAGCGAACCTACATGGTTACAAGAAGCCCAAAAAGAGGGCTTAGCGCTCAGCCAGCAAATATCATTTTCTACCATGGCTTATGCGACAGAAGATGAAGACGCTCGGCCACAATTGGTGTTAGTGAAAGCCGCAGATAAGGCATATCCATTATATGGCGAGCTTATCACTGAACCCGCTGGGTTAACCCCAACAAAAGGGCAAATACTAGTCGCTCCGCGGCTATTAGAATTATTGAACCTCAATGTAGGGGATAACCTTGATATCGGAGATGCAACGCTAAAAGTCTCGGGTAAATTAATTCAAGAGCCCGACAGCGGATTTAACCCGTTCCAGATTGCTCCAAGAGTATTAATAGCGATTGAAGATGCGCCATTAACAGGGGCTATTCAAGTAGGCAGCCGATTAACGTATCGCGACATGTTTGCCGGTGATCGTCAGCTGATTGATGCATTTCAACAAAAATATGAGCAAGATCTGCGAAATGATCAACGTTGGTATACATTAAGCGAAGATAACGGCGCAGTAGGGAAAACGTTTCAACGTGCTCAACAATTTTTATTGTTATCAGTGTTATTAACACTGCTGCTAGCCATTGCTGCGGTCGTGGTTTCAATGACGCATTATTGCCGCAGCCGTCATCAACTAATCGCAGTATTAAAAACTCTAGGAGCAGGGCGTAGCGCATTACGTCAGTGGATTATTGGGCAGTGGTTAGTGATTTTAATCGCTGCGGCTTTACTCGGCTCATTATTAGGTTTGGTTTTTGAAGGCATTTTAATGCAAATCTTAGGGGCTATGTTGCCGAAGGAATTGCCACCTGCGAGTTTAATGCCTTGGGTTTGGGCGATCAGTACATTATTCATTATTGCTATTATTGTTGGCAGTCGCCCTTATTACCAACTGATGGCAACCCAGCCTTCAAGGGTATTGCGTGAAGATGCTAAATCACCCGTTTGGCCCCTGTATTATTATCTGCCAATTGTTATTTTAATTGTGGTTGGTGGGTTATTTATTTTTGCTGGCGTCAATCCTCTGTTGTGGTCAATTTTGGCGGGTATTGTCGTGGTGGCCATTCTACTTGCGCTGATTGGTTGGGTAGGCTTATGGGGGCTACGCCATATTAAGTTCCGCCAATTAAGTTTGCGTTTATCCGTTAGTCGCCTATTGCGCCAGCCGTTACAGACCATCACACAAATGAGTGCATTTTCGCTGTCATTTATGTTGTTGGCGCTGCTAATTTTAGTGCGTGGTGATTTACTTGACCGCTGGCAGCAGCAATTACCCGCAGATAGCCCGAACTATTTCTTGATTAATATGAACCAGTCACAGCTTGAGCCTGTTACCAAGCTCTTGGCTGAGTTTGACGTCAAACCAACAGAGTTCAACCCTGTGGTGTTAGCGCGCTTAACCGATATTAATGACCAGTCAGCGGTTGAATGGGCAGATCAACGTGATCCAAATAATAATACGGTGCGACGTGAATTGAGTTTAACTTGGCAATCTGATTTAGCGCCAGCTAATGTGGTTGACGAAGGGACATGGCCACCGAAAGCGGGAGAAGTTTCGATTGAACAAACGGTCGTTAAAGAGCTCGGATTGAAATTAGGCGATAAACTAACATTTAACGCAGGGGCTCAGGTCTTTAGTGCAACAGTCAGTAGTATTCGTACGGTTGATTGGGAGAGCCTGCGACCGAACTTCTATTTTATTTTCTCTGAAGAAAGTCTTTCTCAAATGCCGGCCACTTGGTTGAGCAGCTTCCACTATGAAGGCGATGGGCAGTTATTGACGCAACTTAGCCGCCATTACCCGACAATTAATGTGCTCGACACTGGTGCAATTATTACCCAAATCCAGCAAATTCTTCAGCAGGTGAGCCAAGCCCTTGAAGTGATGGTGGTACTGGTTATTTTCTGTGGGTTATTGCTATTATTGGCTCAAATTCAAGTGGGTATGAGCCAACGAGAGCGAGAGCTCGTAGTATATAGAACGCTAGGCGCCAGTAAAAAGTTAATGCGTAGAACGCTATGGAGCGAATTTGCATTACTTGGCTTAATGGCCGGGCTTGCCGCAGCTTTTGGAGCAGAAATTACATTATGGCTGTTACAAAGTAAAGTGTTTGATTTCCCATGGCAACCTGAATGGCGTATGTGGGTATTATTGCCTTTGTGCGCGGCAATTTTATTGTCTATTTGCGGTGGGTGGTTAGGACTGCGTTTATTAGGGACGGGTAATCAGCACCGTCGTTTACCTAATAGTTAAATACTCGTCATACTTCGAGTTGCAGCGTTGTTGACTGCGTTCAGATAGCCGAATCACATACTTTTGTATGCTCATCGGTCTATCTTCACTTGTCGCCTAGCTGCAACTCGAATTATTTAGAGTATATACTCGCTATATTTCAAGCTGTATGGGTGTTGACTGCGTTCAGATAGCCGGATCATAGACTTTTGTATGCTCATCGGTCTATCTTCACTTGTCGCCTAGCTGCAACTCGAATTATTTAGAGTATATCGGTATTAGGGAAATATCGTAATACCAATATTTATTGAACATGATAAAAAACAACCTGTTTTTCAGTAAAATAACTGTCTTCAATCCTTCATAAAAGCTTCATTCATCGACGTTATGATTCCGCCATCAATTATTGATAGCCTTAAAATGGAAACATAACAATGCAGAATAACTATTCTATTAAACGTAAACTGGGCTCGTTATCTTTATTGGCTAGTTTAATTTCATTTAGCATCACTGGGTTTGCTCAACAAGAGGTGCCAGCAACATTAGCGGGTCACTCCATTCTTCCAGTTAATTCCACTGTTGCTACACCTGAAAATGCACCTTCAGATATGCAAGTGAGTGGTAAATTTACCACTGGCGTTCGTGTAGATAGCTTAGGGAAAGTGGAAGGTAAATCTGCAGATCGCCCAACAGGAATGCACATTCCAATTAAAGGCCAACCACGTCAAGGGCACTCGGGTATCAAACGCATGGCGGATGGTACTTACTGGGTTTTAACTGATAATGGATTTGGCAACAAAGTAAACTCCCCTGACTCTATGTTGTATGTCACTCAATATGATATTGATTTTCAAACGGGTAATACGACACCATTAAAAACGGTTTTCTTCCAGGACCCCGATAAAATTATCCCTTTTCATATTACGAATGAAAGTACAAAAGAGCGCTATTTAACAGGCAGTGATTTTGATCCTGAAAGCTTTCAATTTGCGGATGGTGCTTTATGGGTTGGTGATGAGTTTGGCCCTTACTTAATCAAAATGGATTTGGATGGCAAGGTATTAGCCTTGTTTGAAACGCAAGTAGATGGAAAGAACGTCGTTTCTCCTGATCACTACCAAATCACCACACCGGGTAAACCTACAGATAAAGTGACTTTCCAAGTCAATCGTTCGAAAGGTTTTGAAGGTATGGCATCATCGCCAGATGGTTCTAAGCTCTACCCAATGCTAGAAGGTGCTATTTGGCTTGATGAAAAACAAGATTATGAAAATATCGATGGTAAACGTGCTGCCCGTATTCTTGAATTTGATGTGAAAAAGCAGGATTGGACTGGCAGAAGTTGGTTATATGTCTTTGAAGATAACCAAAACGCCATTGGTGATTTTAATCTTATTGATGATACTCACGGCTTAATCATTGAGCGTGATAATGGTGAAGGCACTGCAGATAAAGCCTGCACGGCGGGAAGCAGTAATACTGAAAATTGTTTTAGTCATTCAGCTAAATTCAAGCGTGTTTATCGTATTGAGTTTTCAGATAATAACGTTGGAAAAGCGGTGGATAAACAGGCTTATATTGATTTAATGAATATAAAAGACCCGAATAATATGGCAAGAAAACCCTTAAATGACGGGGTGTTTACCTTCCCATTCTTCACGATAGAGAACGTTGATGTGGTTGATAGCGAACACATTATTGTTGGCAATGATAATAATTACCCGTTCTCATCCAGTCGTGAACCAAATAAAGCGGATGATAACGAATTTATCTT